>NZ_CAUVXP010000013.1:0-61230 GCF_963555955.1 Protofrankia sp. Cas3 | reverse complement strand
CTGACAATGTCCGCACCGGAGCACCCCGTGAAGGAGCCGGCAGTGAGAAGGACGGCGATTACCGGCATCGGCGTGATCGCGCCGGGAGGCACCGGCCGCAAGGAATTCTGGCACCTGCTGACCGAAGGCCGGACGGCGACCAGGCGCCTGTCGTTCTTCGATCCAACCCAGTTCCGCTCGCAAATAGCCGCCGAATGCGATTTCGACCCGGTCGCGGCGGGGCTGACACCACAGGAAATCACCCGTAATGACCGTTTCGTTCAGTTCGCTCTCGCGGCCGCGACCGAAGCGGTCACCGACAGCGGGCTGGAACTCGGCGGGGACCCGGACACGCCCGGCATGGGAGACACCGACGGCCCGGTGGTAGCGGTCAGCATGGGCAGCGCGGTCGGCGCGACCACCCGGCTGGAGGACGAGTACGTGGTCGCCAGTAACAGTGGACGTGACTGGCTCGTCGACCCCAGCTATGCGTCGTCGTTTCTTTACCACGCCCTGGTTCCAAGCTGCCTGGCCACCGAAGTGGCGTGCCGATTCTCGGCCCACGGCCCGGCACACGTGGTCTCGACGGGCTGCACGTCCGGGATCGACGCGATCGGGTACGGCCACCAGCTCATCGTCGACGGCGAGGCCGACATCGTGATCGCGGGCGCGACGGACGCGCCGCTGTCCCCGATCTCCATTGCCTGCTTCGACGCGATCCGTGCGACGTCCGCGCGCAACGACGACCCCGAGCACGCCTCCCGACCGTTCGACGCGACCCGCGACGGGTTCGTGATGGGCGAGGGCTCCGCTGTCCTCGTGCTGGAGGAACTGGCCCATGCCCGGGCCCGGGGTGCCCACGTGTACTGCGAGATCACCGGCTATGCCGCGCGGTCGAACGCCTTCCACATGACCGGGCTGAAGGCTGACGGCCTCGACATGGCGGAAGCGATCTCGGACGCGCTGCGGCAGGGCCGGACGGACCCCACCCGGGTCGATTACGTCAACGCGCACGGCTCGGGAACCAAGCAGAACGACCGCCACGAGACCGCCGCGTTCAAGAAGTCGCTCGGGCCGCACGCGTACAACGTCCCGGTGAGCTCGATCAAATCCATGGTCGGCCACTCGTTGGGGGCGATCGGTGCCATCGAGGTCGCGGCCTGCGCCCTGGCGATCGAGAACCGCGTCGTCCCGCCCACGGCCAACTGGGCCAACCGGGACCCCGAATGCGACCTGGACTACGTGCCGAACATCGCCCGCGACCACGACGTCAACGTGGCCCTGTCGGTCGGCAGCGGTTTCGGCGGGTTTCAGTCAGCCATCGTGCTCGACCGCGGCCAGGACGCCCGGTGAACACCACTCGGCCGGCGTTTCGTCCCGTTGTCACCGGTATTGGCGTGGTCGCCCCGAGCGGCATCGGGGCCGAGGAGCACTGGCGTTCGACACTGCGTGGCGAGCTCCGGGTGGGGCCGATCAGCAGTTTCGACGCGGGCCGGTACGCCACGACGCTCGCCGGCCAGGTCGAGGGGTTCGACCCCGCCGACCACCTGAGTGGACGGATTGTCCTGCAGACCGACCGGTGGACGTGGCTGGGCATGGCCGCCACCGAACTCGCGCTCGCCGACGCCGCCTACGACCCGACGGCACATGATCCCTACGCGACCTCGGTGGTGTTCGCGGCCGGTTCCGGTGGCAACGACTTCGGCCAGCGGGAGATCCAGCGGCTGTGGAGCCGTGGTCGCCAGGCCGTGAGCGTGTACCAGTCCATCGCCTGGTTCTATGCGGCGACCGCCGGCCAGACCTCGATCAGGCACGGTCTCAAGGGGCCATCGGGAGTAGTGGTCTCCGAAGCCGCCGGCGGTCTTGACAGCCTCGCGCAGGCTCGGCGGACCATCCGCCGCGGCACCCCCACCGTTCTCGCCGGCGGTGCCGAGGCAGGCCTCACCCCCTACGCGCTCACCTGCCAGATCACGGGCGGGCGGCTGTCCACCAGCGGTGAGCCGACGGACGCCTACAAGCCGTTCGACCGGTCCGCGGGCGGTTACGTGCCCGCCGAGGGCGGCGCGACGCTCGTCGTGGAAGACCCGGCCACCGCGGGTGCCCGTGGCGCGCCACGGGTGTACGCCGAGATCGCCGGATACGCGGCAACCCACGACGCGCATCATCATCGCGACCCGTCACCGGACCCACGCTGGTACGCCGAGGCCATGCGCCGGGCGCTCGCGGACGCGCACCTCACCCCGGCCGACGTCGATGTGATCTTCGCGGATGGCGCGGGCTCCCGTGACCTCGACGACCTTGAGGCACGCGCGATCCATCTGGCGTTCGGCGCATACGCCGATCGTGTTCCCGTCACCGCTCCCCAGGGTCTGATCGGGCGGATGTGCGCGGGCGGCTCGGCGCTGGCGGCCGTGAACGCGCTGCTGTCCATCCGCGACGGGGTGATCCCCGCGGTGGGCAACCTTGACAACCCGGTGCCCCAGTACCGCCTTGACCTGGTCCGCACGCCGCGCGAAGCCCCCGTGCGGGTCGCCATGGTCAACGCCCGTGGGTACGGCGGCTTCAACAGTTCACTGATCCTGCGGGCCGTGGACTCCGAAGCCGCGGACGGGAGAATCTGATGATCAGGGCGACTCTACGGATGCGGGTCCTTCCCGGTCGGGACCAGGACTTCGTCGATGCCTGGGAAAAGGTTGCACTCGCCGCGAGCCGGGCACCCGGCAATCTGCGCCAGAGCCTGCTACGTGCCGGCCCGCGGGAATTCGTGATCGCGAGCGACTGGGCGAGCCGGGAGGCGTTCCAGACCTTCGAGCGCAGCCCGGAACAGGACGCACTCACCGCACCGCTACGTGATCTGCGCGAGACCGTACAGATGGATGTAGCTGAAATTCTCCTACATCTGGAAGGAACAAAACCACGGGCATGAGCAACAAGATCTTAATCGAGGCCAACAAGCTAGCAGTCCTCGACCACTTCCAGGCGTTGGAAGGTGGCAATCTCGAAAGTGCCCTCGCGGCATTCACCCCAGACGTGATCAACCATCGAATGGAACCGGGTAGCCCACCCGGACGGGCTGGTCTGGCTGCGACCCTGGGGGTTGTCCTGCAGTGCTTTCCGTCGGCCGTCTGGCGAGTAGAAAGCATTGTGGCAGATTCGGAACTCGTCGCCGCGATGGTTGTGATCGAAGGCGAGGCACACGGCGTGATCATGGGAGTGCGTGCCAGCGGTCAACGGGTGACCTGGCGGCACACCCACTGGTTCCGTATGTCGGGGGGAAAGATCGTCGGACATGACGCGATCCGTGACGACCGCGGCCTCCTCCGCCAGCTCGGCATGAACGTGCACGGCCCCAACCCCGGCGGACTCGGGGGTGGATTCGGCGACGTCAACCGAGAACCTGCTGGCGCCGGCGGGCACGGCACCACGGCTCGCACCCTCGAATAACCAGTCCCACGACGCGGACGGCAAGGACCGAAACAGCGTTTTTCGCCTGCAAGGAGTAGTTCGTGCGTGTCCTTTTCACCACCGTCCCGCTTCATGGGCATTTCTTTCCGATGGTCCCGCTCGCGCATGCACTGGGCGCGGCAGGTCACGAGGTTCTCGTCGCCACACCAGCGAGCTTCACCGACGTCGTCACCGATGCGGGGCTTCCAACCGCTCGCTCCGCGCCTCCGCTCAACTTTTCGGAGATCATGACGGTCGACCGGAACGGGAAGAAAATCGCGCCCGCGCGGACGGCCGGGGAACGGCAGGAAGCCGCAGGCCGGGCCTGGGGACGTCTGACGGCCCGCACGCTCGACCGCACGCTCGAACTGGCGGACCGCTGGCGTCCGGATATGATCATCAGTGAACCGGGCGAACATGCGGGCTCGCTCGCCGCCGAGATACGAGGCGTGCCGTGGATCGAACACGGTTGGGGCGTATCAACGATGCCCGAGGCACGGTCGCCTGCGCGAGAAGAGCTTGCGCCAGAGCTTGCCCACCTGGGGCTGCCGGACCTACCCGAGCCCGACCTGCACCTGCATCCGTGCCCGCCGGGCCTGCAGCGCCCGCAAGCACCCGGATCCCGCAACCAACACATGCGCTACATCCCTTACAGCGGGACCGCGGTGCTGTCGGACTGGATCCTGCGCAAACAGGACAGACCTCAGGTATGCCTGGCCTTGGGCAGTCACCTCGCCAGAGCCGGCTTCCGGGACTTCACCGCGATGCTGGCCGAGGTCGCCGCCGCCCTGCCCAGTCTCGGTGTGGATCTCGTTGTCGGCCTGGAGGACACGATCGAATCTGGTTGGACGCCGTTGCCGGCCGGGGTCCACAGCGCCGGCTGGCTCCCGCTGGGCCTCGTAGCCCCCTCCTGCGACCTCATCATCCATCACGGCCGCTCCGGGTCGATGCTGACCGCGGTGGCGGCGGGGCTGCCCCAGCTCGCACTTCCGCAGGCCGCGGACCAGTTCGAAAACGCCACCTGCATCACTGATTTCGGTGCGGGCCGGCAGCTGGTGGGAGACAACGTCACGGCCGAGTTGATCGTCGAGGCGTGCCGCGAGATGCTCGGGAACCCCTCCTATCGCGACCGGGCGGCGGTACTTACCGCCGAGAACGCCGCCCAGCCTACGCCCGCCGACGTCGTTTCAGTCCTATGCACCCTCATCCCCGCCCTGGTCTGACGTGTGGCGCAGGATGCCGGTCCGATTCGAAATCTGACGGTGCACCAATCCCCGACTGATCCACGGATTACAGACGTTCCTCGCCGCCCGGGGAACCGCCCGTCCAGATATCCTCCGCAGAAAGGAGTGCGACCCGAACGACAAAAGATCATCAACTTAGAGCGCCCGGCAATAGGGGCGACTACCGTCCTGTTCGGTCGCGGATCTTCCGGCGTGTCGGACGACCTGAGGTGGGAGCATCTACAATCGTGGAAACGGACTTCTGTATCATTGGAGCCGGCCCAGCCGGACTGAGCTTAGCGCTACTACTGGTGCGATCCGGCGCCAGGGTTGTTCTCGTCGAGCGGACGACATCGTTCGACCGCGAGTACCGCGGCGAGATTCTCCAACCGGGGGGTGCGCTGCTGCTGGACCAGATGGGCGTCCTTGATGCCGCCCGGAAGCGAGGCCACTACGAGTGCTCGCGCTTTCGCATCGTGTCCGCCGGTCGCACGCTACTCGAGGCCGACTACAGCCGGCTCGACCTGCCGTACGACCACTTCCTCAGCATTCCGCAACAAAATGTACTGGAGGAACTTCTTGAGACCTGTAAGCGGTATGACCGCTTCGTGTATCTCGACAGCCGGTCGCCGACCGGGCTGCTTGTAGACGGCGAGCGCGTCGTCGGCATCCGAATGCCGGCCGACGACGGCGACGGGGACGGGAACGGGGAGCAGACGATCGAGGCCCAGTGTGTGGTGGCCGCGGACGGGCGTCACTCGAAGACCCGACGGCTGGCTGACATCGCGTTCACCAAGATCGACGCTTTCGACTACGACGTGGTGTGGTTCAAACTGCCCGTGCAGGAGCGACACGGCCCTGAGGTGACAGTCTTCCAGGGTGACGGTAACCCGATCATCGTCTACGACGCCTACCCCGACAGCCTTCAGCTGGGTTGGACGTTTCCGCATCGGAGTTACCGGTCGATGGCTCAGCACGGAATCGACCACATCAAGGAGCAGATATGCCGATCCGTCCCTCGGTATGCCGATTTGATCGACAGGTTCATCCAAGCACCCGGTGACCTCACGGTACTGGACGTGTTCGCCGGCTTCGCCGACACCTGGGCTCACGATGGCCTGGTCCTCATTGGAGATGCGGCGCACACGGTCGGGCCCATCGGCGGCCAGGGGGTCAACCTTGCGATCCAGGACGCGGCACTTCTGCACCCGATCCTCATGTCGTCGTTGACAGGTGGGCAGTTCGACCGCGGCACACTCGGTCAGTTCGAGCAGCAGCGGCGACCGGCCGTGGAGATGGTCACGGGGATGCAGGCGCGGCAGGCGAAGATGCTGTTCTCAGGCGCCAAGGACAAGGATGTCGCCGGGCAAACCAACCCACCGGTCGGTTCGGCCGCCCCGCCGGTGTCCGTCGACGCGTCCCGGGTCGCATTCGGTTCCCAGCGGGTGTCTGCGCGGACCGATCTTTTCGTCGACTGAGATCAGCTTTCCTGTGCTGAGACCACCCTGGTCTGGCCACCTGTCCATCGATCGATGGACAGGTGGCCAGACCGGCATACGGCCGAAATATTCGGTATGACCGCTTGATTTCGCCCCGCTGAACAAACCGTCCAGCGGGGCGGATCACGTCGGTGGCACGGGTCGCACCGGCAGCACGGGTACCGGAACGGCCCGGTGGAACCCACCGGACCGGGCGGCCCGTACCAGAGTCCGGATCAAAGCGGGAACTAGTGGATGCTCGCGACAATACCGACAAAAGATTTTAATCAGTTTACATTTGGATATGTTTCCCGATGCTCCGCGCAACGCGAGCACCGGCGGTCAGGGCCGCGGCCTAATGGGCATAAACTGGTCCCCGCAGCAGCCGCGGCTACGCTGTTCGTGCGGCAACAACTCGCTGCGGCGCGGGGAACCTGGATGCGGCCGGTCGCCGCAAGCCGATACCTTGGAGGAAATAACCACGACTTACGCCGGTCGCCGAACGCGGGCGAAATCTGTCAGAGAGGTAGCTAATTGTACTACCGACGTCATGGGGGATCGAGGTGCCCGGCAGAACCACGGGTGGGCTTCCGCATCGGGCCGGGTACCCCGTGTGGACAGCCGAGGCTCAGGTGACCGGGGCGGGCGCAGCGGATCACGGGCTGGACTGGCTCATCAACAATTTCGTCGGTTCGGTACCCGGGGTCGCGAGCGCCATCGTCGTCTCGGTTGACGGGATCCTGCTCGCGGTCTGCGACGGCTTCACGCGCGACCGGGCAGAACAACTTGGCGCGATCTCCTCGGGTCTGCTCAGCCTCACCCTCGGGGTGGCAACCCTCATGGACTCAGGAGCAGTGCGCCAGACAATAGTCGAGATGGACCACGGAACCCTGCTCCTCATGGCCATCAGCGACGGCGCATGCCTGTCCGTCCTCGCCGCCAAAACATGCGAAATCGGTCTCGTCGGATATGAGATGACCCGGCTGGTGGCGCAGGCGCCCGATTTCCTCACCCCGGCGAAGCGCGGCGAACCACAGGAGCGGTCCGACGTAGGATGACCGCCTGGCGAAGCTGGGTCTGAATGGACCCGACCGGGCAGGGCCGAGATTCTTCGCGGGGGTCCAGGTGAACGCGGTCGCAGACTTCTATCATCGGGTCATCGTCGAGCCCGGGAAGCAACCGCTGTTCCTGCTGCTGGTGTCGTTCGTGGCCACATTTCTGTTCATCCGGCTCAGCGTCCGAATGATCCGGGCCGGTGTTTCGTGGTGGCCGGGTAACGTCGCAGCCGGCGGAACACATATCCATCATGTCGTCTTTGGCATTATTTTCATGTGCATAGCCGGAGTAGGTGCATTCACCCCGGCGGCCGGCAGATCACCGTGGTGGGACCTGCTCGGGGCGCTGTTCGGTGTCGGGATCGCGCTCGTCCTGGACGAGTTCGCCCTGGTTCTGCACCTCCAGGACGTGTACTGGAGCGAGGAGGGCCGCGTCTCGGTAGATGCAGTCGTCCTCGGGGTGGCGGTGACCGGGTTGCTCGTACTGGGCAGCCTGCCCTTCGGGGTCAACGGCCTCGACAGCGGCCATCGCACGGCGCTATGGGACTACGTGGCGTCGCTGGTCCTCAACATTCTCCTGGTTGTGATCACATTTCTGAAAGGCAAACTGCGTCTCGGGACCATCGGGCTGCTCCTTCCCTTCCTCGCGCTGATCGGCGCGATCCGGCTGGCTCGGCCCGGCTCGCCATGGGCGCGGTGGCGCTATCGCGGCGGCTCCCACAAGGCCTCCCGGGCGCAGGGTCGAGCCGTGCGCCACGACCAACGGTGGATCCACCGCAAGGATCGGATCTTCGATCTGATCGCCGGCCGTCCAGACACCCGTTGAGCCCGCGCACGGGTGTCTGGACGCACGGGTTTCTGGACGCACGGGTTTCTGGACGCACGGGTTTCTGGACGCACGGGTTTCTGGACGCACGGGTGTCTGGACGCACGGTGCGGTGCTCAGTCGGTGCCAAGTTTCATACAAGGGCCGGCTAAGTATCAATACAGACAATACGTTCATGACCGAGATGGCCCCGCGGCCGGCGCCGGCACGCATGCGGAGCGCGACGAAGCCACCCCGACGGACCGGTCGGGCAGCAATGGCGGCAGCCGTTGTCATGATCGCGCTCACGGTGCGGGCGACGATGTTCGATTATCACTCGGCGGACTACGTCATGTTCCTGAAACCCTGGTATGACCATATCTCCACTAATGGCGGATATCACGCCCTTCGAGCTGATTTTTCAGATTACAATGTTCCATACCTCTACCTGATGACCATCCTGACGTACCTGCCGGTACCCGCGCTCGCCGGGATCAAAATCATCTCGGTGCTGTTCGATCTACTGCTCGCATTCTTCACATATCGGATCGTGCAGCTACGCTTTCCCGACTCATGGCAATCGTTCGCGGCCGCGACTGCGGTGCTGTTCCTGCCCACGGTGGTTGCGAACAGCGCGCGCTGGGGGCAGGCGGACTCAATCTTCACGGCCTTCCTGGTCGGCGGGGTCTACTACGTGCTCCGGGCCCGTCCCTGGCTGGCCGGTGCCTTCTTCGGCCTCGCGCTGGGGTTCAAACTGCAGGCAGTCTTCATCTTTCCGCTCCTGGGCATCCTGGCTCTCAGCAGACGGCTGCCATGGCCGTCGTTGCTTGCCATTCCCGGGGTGTACCTGGCGCTCGATGTGCCCGCGCTGCTCCTGGGCGCATCACCGGAAAAGCTTCTGACGGTCTACGCAAGGCAGACCGGCGCCTACCAGCAGTTGACACTCAACGCCGCTTCGGTATATCAGTTCATCGCCGCGGGCACACACGCTGACATCCTGCGTACGGCGGGAGTCGTGTTCACCGGCGCGCTCGTGGCCATCCTGACCGGCCTTACTGTCCGTAGTCACGTCGACCTGACCCCGACCCGCATCGTGTTGCTTGCCACCGCGTCGGTCATCGCTGTACCGTTTTTTCTACCGTCGATGCACGAACGGTATTTCTACCCGGCGGACGTCCTCAGCGTAATTGCCGCCTGCTACCTACCCCGCCGATTGTGGTATCTACCGGTCGCCGTTCAGGTCGCATCCTTCCTGACATACCTGACGTACTTCGCGCAGAGTTCCCAACCCGCGGGCGGAGGCGCCACCGGGAACGGCGCCGTGAGCGGTGCCGGCGGAAACGCGGCGGCATTCCCGCCGGCACCAGAACTCAGACTGGCGGCGGCGCTCATGGCACTGGCCCTGGTAGCCGTACTCTGGACCACGGTCCGAGAATTCCGCGCACAGGTTCAATCAACTCCCGCCACCGACGGTACAGGCAACCGGGCGTGCAGTAGCCGCTGTCGCCCACCGCGGGCTTTCAGCCGACTCCCAGGGTTGCGTCAGGTCCACATCAGCATGAGCCGACACGATGGCACTATGACGGCGACTTCCGCGGCCGGTACCGCAGCCGGTACCGCGGCCGGTACGCCGCCGGTCGACTCCCGCCCCTGACGATGAGGACCTGAACGTGACCACAACCTTTCCGGACCAGGCGGCCGGAGTGCCCCCGGCCCCAGTCGGCCCGGCGGCTGCGCAGGTCCGGGCGTCACCCGCTCGATGGGCGCGCAGTCTTCTGCGCGGCCGGGAAGCCGACCAGCCCTGGGTGCGCCCGGCCCTGCTCACCCTTCTCACCGGGACCGCGCTGCTCTACATCTGGGGTCTGGGGGCCTCCGGATGGGCGAACGCCTTCTACTCCGCCGCCGCCCAGGCCGGTTCGACAAGCTGGAAGGCGTTCTTCTTCGGCTCGTCGGACGCATCGAACTTCATCACCGTGGACAAACCACCGGCTTCACTGTGGGTAACGGATCTCTCCGTACGCATCTTCGGGCTCAACCCGTGGAGCATGCTCGTCCCGCAGGCCCTGGAAGGTGTCGCGGCCGTCGGCGTGCTGTATGCGACGATTCGGCGCTGGTTCTCCCCCGGCGCGGCGTTGCTGGCCGGAGCGGTCTTCGCGCTGACACCGGTCGCGGTGCTGATGTTCAGATTCAACAACCCTGACTCGCTGCTCGTCCTGCTGCTGGTTCTCGGCGCGTACGCGACCGTGCGGGCCGTGGAGAACGCAAGCACCCGCTGGATCGTGTGGGCCGGCGTCTTCGTCGGCTTCGGGTTCCTCGCCAAGATGATGCAGACATTCCTGGTCGTGCCGGCGTTCGCGCTCACCTACCTCCTGGCCGCCCCCACGTCGTTTCGGCGCAGAATCGGCCAGCTCCTGCTCTCCGGCGCTGCGATGATCGTTGCTGCCGGCTGGTGGGTCGCGGCCGTGGAACTTCTGCCGACAAGCTCGCGGCCCTACATCGGCGGCTCCCAGAACAACAGCATCCTCAACTTGATCTTCGGTTACAACGGCTTCGGCCGGCTCAACGGCAACGAGGCCGGCAGCGTCGGCGGGATGGGCGGTGCCGGCGGCGGTCGTTGGGGGGCGACCGGCCTGACCAGGATGTTCAACTCCGAGATGGGCGGGCAGGTCTCCTGGCTCATCCCGGCCGCGCTGATCCTCGGAGTCGGCGCGCTCGCGCTCGGCTGGCAAGCCCCGCGCACGGACCGGACCCGGGCGGCCCTGGTGCTGTGGGGCGGCTGGCTCGTGGTCACGGGCCTCACCCTGAGCCTCGCCCAAGGGATCATCCATCCCTACTACACGGTCGCACTCGCTCCCGCGATCGGCGCCGTCGTCGGCATCGGCGGCACCAGCCTGTGGCGCCGGCGTGACCGGCTCGTCGCCTGCCTCATCCTGGCCGCGGCCCTCGCCGCCACCACCGCGTGGGCGTACGTCCTGCTCAACCGGACGCCCACCTGGCATCCGTGGCTACGGCCGCTGGTGGTCATCCTCGGTGGCGCGGCCGTTGTCGCGCTGATCCTCACCCTCATGCTGCCGGCACCGCTGGCTCGCCGCGCCGCCGCGGTACTGGCCGCGGTGAGCATCGTCGCGGGGGTCACCGGGCCGGCCGCCTACGCGGTCGATACAGCCTCCGTCGCGCACAGTGGTGCCATCCCATCCGCCGGCCCCGCGGGCTCCGGTGGCCCCGGCGGGGGCGGCCGTGCCTTCGGCGGCGGCCGTGCCTTCGGCGGCGGCGCACCGCAGGGAATACCACCGGGCGGCACGACCGCTCAGGGAGGCACGGGGGGTCTGGGCGGCGGCTTCGGTCGGCAGGGCGGAGCGAGGTTCGGGGGTGGCGCGGGTGGCATCGGTGGCCTGCTCAACGCCGGGACGCCAAGCGCCGCGCTGGTCGCAGCGTTGAAGGCGGACGCTGCGCACTACACCTGGGTCGCGGCCACGGTCGGCTCCAACTCCGCGGCTGGCGTCCAGCTCGCGACCGGCGACCCGGTGATGGCCATCGGCGGCTTCAACGGCACCGACCCCACACCCACTCTCGCGCAGTTCCAGGAGTACGTCCGCCAGGGAAAGATCCACTATTTCATCGGCGGCGGCACGGGGATGGGGATGGGGATGGGCGGCAGCCAGTCCGATAGCCCGGCCAGCGCCATCGCCGCGTGGGTCCAACAGAATTTCAGCCCGGCAACGATCGGCGGTACGACCGTCTACGACCTGACCAGGACCAGCACCTGAGGCCCACCGCAGCGGGCCCGCCACGCAAGATCCATCCCGCAAGACCAGTCACATAGCGCAAGCACGTGTGATCCCCGGCGGTCCGTCCCAGGGCATACGGTTGATGCACCGGGACGGACCGCCGGGGATCCCGCGCATAGACAGGCCCAGACCGGGGACGCCAACCACGGGACATCGACCTGACACCATGAACGCAATCTGGGGACAGGTTTGACCCAATCACAACAGATGATCTTTTTAACGGGTGTCCAGCTCGTGTCTGGCTCGGTGCGTCCAGGGTGGTCAGCGTAGGCCTGGTGGTGGGACGGGTCCTGCGGCCTTCTGGGTTGAACATCGCAGTTAGCTACGCGTTGTTAGGCTCAGAAAATACCGGCTGGACCACCCGAAGTCGGTCCTTGCCGGTCCCAGCCGATCATCGATTCCCAGCCGATCATCGATCGCCACCCCGGGGAGGTGTGGGATGTCAACGCCAAGAGTGCTCGGCGTCGTGCTGGCCGGTGGTGCGGGCAAGCGGCTCGCGCCGCTCACCGCCGACCGCGCCAAGCCGGCCGTCCCGTTCGGCGGCCTCTACCGATTGATCGATTTCGTCCTGTCGAACCTGGCCAACGCAGGTTACCTGCGGATCTGTGTTCTCACGCAGTACAAGAGCCACAGCCTGGACCGCCACATCACCACGACCTGGCGCATGAGCAATCTGCTCGACAACTACGTCACACCGGTACCTGCGCAGCAACGACTCGGCCCCCGGTGGTACACGGGGTCCGCGGATGCGATCCTCCAGTCGCTGAACCTCATCTACGATGATCAACCGGATATCGTGGTCGTGTTCGGCGCCGACCACGTCTACCGGATGGATCCGCGCCAGATGGTCGAGCAGCACCTCGCCAACAGGGCCGGGGTGACCGTCGCGGGGCTGCGTGTGCCCCGAATGGAGGGTAGGCAACTCGGTGTGATCCGCCCCGGTGCGGACGGCCGGACGATCGACGCCTTCCTTGAGAAGCCGGCGGATCCGCCCGGCCTGCCCGACAGTCCCGATGAGACGTACGCGTCCATGGGCAACTACGTCTTCTCCACGGACGTCCTGATCGAGGCGCTGCGGGCCGACGCGGACGACGACGACAGCGTCCACGACATGGGCGGCAGCATCATCCCGATGCTGACCAAAGAAGGTGTCGCGCAGGTCTACGACTTCACCGAGAACAAGGTGCCCGGAGCAAGCGAACGGGATCGGGGCTACTGGCGCGACGTCGGCACCCTCGACTCCTACTTCGACGCGCACATGGACCTGTGCGCGTTCGACCCGGTGTTCAACCTCTACAACCGGCACTGGCCGATCCTGACGAACGTCCCGTCCCTGCCGCCGGCAAAATTCGTCCACGAGGAACCGGGCCGGACCGGTATGGCGCTCAACAGCGTCGTCAGCAACGGAGTGATCATCTCTGGCGGGCTGGTGCGCCGGTCAGTCCTGTCGCCCGGGGTACGGGTGAACTCCTGGGCGCAGGTCGAAAATGCGGTCATACTGGACAACACGGTCATCGGACGGCATGCCGTGGTCCTCAACGCGATCCTCGACAAGAACGTGGTGGTACCCGAAGGTGGGCAGGTCGGGGTGGACAAGGAACACGACACCGCCCGCGGGTTCACGGTCAGCCCCGATGGCGTCACTGTCGTCGGCAAGGGCGTGACAATCACCGAGTGAGCTCGAAGTCGCTGGAACGCTGAAGGGCCAAAGGGCGCGCGACGATCGCCAGATCGCGCGCCCGCAGGCCGCAATCCCTGGAGCACTGAAGGGCAGGTAATGCGCGTCTCGTTGCTGACCAGGGAGTACCCGCCGGAGGTCTACGGCGGCGCCGGAGTGCACGTCGAGTACCTCGCCCGCGAAGTCTCCCGGTTGGTGAACCTGACCGTGCACTGCCAGGGGGCCGACCGGCCGGGCTCGGACGGCATCACGGTACGCGCGCACCGGCCGTGGGACCAGCTCGCGGACGCGGGTGAGGCGTTGCGGACGGTGTCGGCCGACCTGTCCGCGACGGCTGCCGTCGCCGACGCGGACCTGGTACATTCCCACACCTGGTACGCCAACCTTGCCGGGCATCTGGCATCCCTGCTCTACGGGATCCCGCACGTGATGACCTCGCATTCTCTTGAGCCGCAGCGGCCGTGGAAGGCCGAACAGCTCGGCGGTGGCTACGCACTGTCATCATGGTGCGAACGGGTGTCCATCGAGTCAGCCGCGGCGGTCATCGCGGTGAGTGAGGGCATGCGAGCCGATGTCCTGTCGGCCTACCCGGCGGTCGATCCGGCGAAGGTCCACGTCATCCGCAACGGGATCGACACCGACGAATACGCGCCGGACCCCGCGACCGATGTCCTGGCCCGCCACGGGGTGGACCCGGAGCAGCCGTCGGTGGTCTTCGTCGGTCGGATCACCCGGCAGAAGGGGGTGCCGGTGCTGCTGCGGGCCGCGGCCGAGCTCGACCCTCGGGCTCAGCTGGTGCTCTGCGCGGGCGCGCCCGACACCCCGCAGCTACTGGCCGAGGTCACCGACCTGGTCGACGGGCTACGTGACGTCCGCAAGGGTGTTGTGTGGATCTCCGGCATGCTTGCCAAGCCCGAGGTCATCCAGCTGCTCTCGCACGCGACCGTCTTCGCCTGCCCGTCGGTCTACGAGCCGCTCGGGATCGTCAACCTCGAGGCCATGGCCTGCAGCACGGCTGTGGTCGCCTCCCGGGTCGGGGGCATCCCCGAAGTGGTGGACAACGGCGTGACCGGGCTGCTCGTACCACCCGATGACCCCGCGGCGCTGGCCGCCGCCGTCAACGAACTGCTCACCGACCCGGCACGCGCCGCAGCCATGGGCCAAGCCGGCCGGGACCGCGCCGTCGCCGAGTTCGGCTGGCCGGCGGTAGCCGAAAAAACCGCCCGCCTCTACCAGTCCCTGGTCTGAACAGGACACGTATGGACAGGACGTGTCGACAGGACGTGTCGACAGGACGTGTCGACAGGACGTGTCGACAGGACGGATGAACACCGGCCGGCATCTCGCCGGTGTCAGACCACGCTCAGGCCGGCGGGTAGGTCGGCGCGTCCGGTGAGCAGGAGGAGGATGTCGGCGGCGTCGGGCAGGGCCACGGCGATCCCGGCCACGAGCGATGCGAACGCGCTGGCCGCATGGTCGAAGCGGGCTCGTGTTTCAGCGGATCCGGCACCATTCACCTGTCGAGTCATAGTCCGTTGGGGTCAGCCAGGTCAACGCCGGCTCACGAGGTGACGTCGCGGAGTGGGAGCGGGCCGAGGCCGCCGGGGAGATCGACACGATACGGGTGATGTCGGGTAACAGACGGTGTGTCCCGGCTACTTTGATGCCGCCGGTGAACAGAATCCGGGTGACGGGGCCGGGGTGCGTAGGTCGTTAAGGCCATCCTGATGACCGGAACCACCTACCATTCAGCCGAATGTCGTCCGACAGTAGGTGGAATCGGTCGCTATGGCGGCCGCTCTTGTAGGTACGCGGATTCGGTCGCGTTGAGGGCTTCGGTATGATCAAGACTTACCACACACCGACGCCCGGCCCGCTACGAGACTCCTGGATCGAGACGTTCGCCGCGCGTCGGGGAACACCGCGAAACAATCATGAAGGCGTCACGGGGGACGTGACATTGCCGACTTCCGGCACCGGATCAAGGCTTCGAGCGTGCGTCGGCCCGTCCTGGCTGCTAACCCTTGGAAGAGTGACCAGTGTTCTTCTGTGGCCAGGGACCGTCGGACCAGACGCGGGCACGCCGCCGCGCATCCCGGGTTCGGTACGTCGAACCAGCTCGGTGGATGCTTTGCGTCCGGACGGACTCGAAGGTCCGCTCGTCCTCGTCGGCAGGGCCCGCGACATACGCACGACGAAAAGCCTTCCAACCGCAAACCCGGCAACCAGGTACCAGACAGGCATAGCCAGTGATACCGGCTGGGATGCAGAGCTCGTAGCCGAGGCGAGTACCCGCGTCACCATCGACTACTTCGGTGGGCGTCTGGTGACCGAGGTCCACTGCGAACCGGCGATGCCAGGCAGTGACACACTGGTCGGCGTTCGTGCCGGTTCGGGCTTCCGCACAGCGCTGGACCAGGCCGCGCCCCACCTCACCGCCGACGGCACCCTGCTCGGACTCCTCCTCGACGAAGTACCGGTGGTCACGTTGATCTCTGGATCAGCCATCGCACGCGTCTCCGGGGAACGGCCGCGGAACACGGTCATGCCACCCACGGACGTCTGCGCGGGCTGGAAGGCCGGCGGCGAGATGGATATGAGCCACCGCGAAGGCCGCTTCTCCCTTCTCGGCGTGGGACCATCCGCCCCGGAGCTGGCGGACGCGACCGATCCGCTGGGCTGGCACACGATGCCTGACCTGCCGCCGGGGAGCATCCGACGTCGGCGCAGGCTCGACGTGGTGCCTGGCCCACACCTCGGCGTTGTGACCGTCGAGGGACTTTTTCGCGACACGTTCTGCGAACCGGACGGCACTCAGAAAGTGATCCACGAATACGCCATCCACACGACGGTCGACCGTGCCACCGGGACGATCAGTTCGGCCAGCGCGACACCCCATGTCCTGCCAGGCCCCGACTGCCCGGCCGCCGCGGCAAGTGCCACCCGTCTGGTCGGTGAGCGCCTGACGGGGCTCCGCGAGATGCTGCGCGCCGACATGATCGGACCGACGACCTGCACCCATCTCACCGACCAGCTCCGAGCGCTCGCCGACATCCACGCGCTGATCCCGCTGCTGTCGCAGTAACACCGGTGTCGCAGTAACACCGGCATCCCACCAGCGCTCCGGTCATGAACTCACGCGACATGTTTACCATTTCAGCCGCAAACCGTAGGAATTCGTTCACCTGGGGTATCACGTCGCGTGAGTTGATCAGTCAAGTGTCACATGTCGTGAAGACACCACGTATGGGGATTCCCGACCGCCTCGCCGAGCGCATGAGCATGGCCGAGCAGCACGAATGGCTGATGTCTCAGCGCCCGTCCCGCCGTAGCGTGTTCCGCGCCGGTGCCCTCGGTGCAGGAGCCCTCCTCGCCGGTCCCAGCCTGCTCGGCTCGGCCGCGTCCGCCGGCACCGGCCCGACGCTGGCCACCACCAACTCCACCGCGGACGGAGCGTCGGTCGCACCCTTCGCCCGTCACCTGGCCTTCGGTGCCGACCCCCGCCGTCAGATCCGCATCGGCTGGCAGGTACCGACGCCCGTCAGAAGGCCGTTCATCCGGATCGGCACCGACCCGTCCGATCTGTCCGGCCGCATCCCGGCCGAGGTCCGTCCGCTGCATTCGGAAGTGCCGGGAGCGGCCGGACCCGTCGATCAGTACTACCTGCACGTCGAGCTCGACGGGCTTCGCCCGGACACCACCTACTACTACGGCGTGGGTCACAAGGGCTATGAGCCCGCCTCCGCCGCGGGCGCCATTTCGACGGTGCACACCGCACCCCAGCGGGGACGCTGGGACGTGGAGCCGTTCACGTTCACAGCCTTCGGCGACCAGGGCGTCAGCCCGCATGCGCTGGCCAACGACGGCGTCGTAGCCCAGCAGAACCCCGCCTTCCACCTGCTGCTCGGCGACATCGCATACGCCGACCCCAGCGGCCAGGGCAGGCCGGTCAGCGCCACCGGTGCCAACGGCACCGACATCTTCAACCCGACCATCTGGGACTCCTACCTCGGGCAGATCGAAGCGGTCGCCTCGCGGGTGCCGTGGATGGTCGCCACCGGCAACCACGACATGGAGGCGCTGTACTCCCCGGAGGGCTACGGTGGCCAGATCGCCCGGTGGGACTTCCCCGGTAACGGACCGAAGGCCTGCCCGTCGGTCTACTCGTTCATCTACGGGAACGTCGGTGTGATCAGCCTCGACGCCAACGACGTCTCGAACGAGATCCCCGCAAACCTCGGCTACAGCAAGGGCTCCCAGACGTCCTGGCTGAAGTCCCGGCTGAAGTTCCTGCGTCGCCAGCCCGACGTCGACTTCATCGTCGTCTTCTTCCACCACTGCACCTACTCGACGACGAACGCACACGCGTCCGAGGGTGGCGTGCGGGCCGAGTGGGTGCCGCTGTTCGACGCCTACCGCGTCGACCTCGTCCTGAACGGCCACAACCACATCTACGAGCGCAGCGACCCGCTGCGTGGCGGCAGCCCGAGCAAGGCGGTGCCGATCGGCGGGACCATCCACCCGGACACCGACGGGACGACCTATCTGTCGGTCGGCGGCGGCGGGCGCAGCCTGTACAGCTTCCCGGCCCCGGACAGCTACGCCGGGCACGTGAACGATGCAGCCTCGGTCAACACCTACTCGTGGACGGGCGTCGGGGTGAAGACCCCCGAGGTGGTGACCTGGTCCCGGGTCCGCTACACCGGGTACTCGTTCGTCGCGGTGGACGTCACGCCGGCACGCGTGGGCCAGCCGGCGACGCTGACCGTTCGCGCGGTTGCCGAGAGCGGAGCCGAGCTCGACCGCGTCACGCTGGTGCGCACCGCCGGGCTGTGCACGGTCGGGTCCCGGGGTGTGTCCGACGCGAAGGCCGACTTCGACGCCGCCTGATCCCCACCTGAATCCCCATCTGTAGCCCCATCTGTAGCCCCACTCGGTACGTTGATCGTGTTGTCGGATCCCGCCACTGCGATCCGACAACACGATCAACCACAGTAGAAGTGGATCAGCGTGGCGTCGATCGTGCGGTGACAGAAGTTCATTCGAGCGTCCACGGATCGTCGCCGTTACCCAATAGAAATCAACACCGTCGACTCGATAGAGATAACGGGCTCATTTCGTTGTCCACGCATTGTTGGTCAGGAGCCCGTTCATGGCACTTCCTCGCCCTTCGCCACGTGGCCACTCTCCGCTGCGGCGCCTGCTACCGCCTCTACTCGCCGCGACCCTCATCGGTGGCTACACCGCAACGGTCGTGGTGCCGGCGCTCGCCACGTCGCCCGACGTGGTGATCAGCGAAGTTTACGGGGGCGGTGGCAACAGCGGCGCCCCCTATCTCAACGACTTCGTCGAGCTCTACAACCGAGGCAGCGCCGCGGTCAGCCTCTCCGGTTGGTCGACCCAGTACGCCGCCTCGTCCGGGACCAACTACCTGGTCACCGCGCTGTCCGGCACGATCCAGCCCGGCTCGAAGTACCTGGTCAAGCTCGGGTCCGCGGGCAGCCAGGGCGTCGCGCTGCCCACCCCGGACGCGACCGGCACGACCAACATGTCCGCCACCGCCGGCAAGGTCGCGCTCGTCACCACCACCACCGCGTTGACCTGTGGGAGCAACTGCCACGCCACGTCCAGCGTGAAGGACTTCATCGGCTACGGCGCCGCCAACGACTACGAGACGTCACCGGCCGCAACCCTGTCCAACACCACGTCGGCGACCAGGTCCAACCCGGCGACTGACACCGACAACAACGCGAACGACTTCGCCAAGGTCAGCCCGACCCCGCAGAACTCCCAGAGCGGCGGCGGTGGCGGCTCCTGCACCGGCTACACCACCCGCATCCGCGACATCCAGGGCAGCGCCCACATCTCACCGCTGAACGGCCAGGCGGTCTCGAACGTCCGCGGCGTCGTCACCGCGGTGAAGAGCACCGGCTTCTGGTTCCAGGACCCGTGCCCGGACACGAGCGACGCCACCTCCGAGGGTGTGTTCGTGTACACCTCCAGCACACCGACGGTCAGCGTCGGCCAGGAGATCGCGGTCGGCGGCACCGTGTCGGAGTACCGGCCGAGCGGGGCCACCACGGCGAACCTGACCACCACTGAGATCACCTCCCCGTCGGTCTCCGTGCTGGGCACCAGAACGGTCCCGGCAGCCACGGTGATCGGCACCGGCGGCCGGGTACCGCCCACGACCGTGATCGACGACGACGCCACGGGCAGTGTCGAAACCTCGGGCACCTTCGACGTGGCCACCGACGGCATCGACTTCTACGAATCCCTGGAGGGCATGCGCGTCCAGGTGAACAACCCGGTCGCGGTCGGCCCCGGCAACAGCTACAACGAGATCCCGGTGCTCGGTGACGACGGCGCGAACGCGTCGGTGCGCACCAACCGCGGCGGCATCGTGCTGCGCCAGACCGACGGAAACCCGGAGCGGTTGGTGATCGACGACGCCATCCTCGCCGGCTCGGTTCCCACCGGGGTGAACGTGGGCGACCACTTCTCCGGCCCCGCGGCCGGTGTGCTCGACTACTCGTTTGCCAACTTCCACCTGCTGCTGACCAGCCCGATCACCAGGGTGGACAGCGGGCTGACCCCGCAGAGCACCACGGGGCCGGGCACGGGCCAGATCTCGGTTGCCACGTTCAACGTCGAGAACCTGGACCCGACCGACCCGCAGAGCAAGTTCGACGGCCTGGCCGGCCAGATCGTGACCAACCTGGCCGCGCCGGGGATCATCAGCGTCGAGGAGATCCAGGACAACGACGGGGCCACCAACAGTTCGGTGGTCGCCGCCGACCAGACCTGGACCAAGCTGATCAACGCGATCAGCGCCGCGGGCGGGCCTACCTACACCTACCAGCAGATCAACCCGGTGGACGATTCCGATGGTGGTGAGCCCGGCGGCAACATCCGGGTGGGTCTCCTCTACCGCACCGACATCGGGCTGACCTTCGCCGCCGGCACTCCCGGCGACTCCACGACGGCGGAAAGCGTCTCCGACAGCGGCAACTCCGCCGACCGGGTCAACCTCAGCTACAACCCCGGGCGGATCGACCCGACCAACACCGCCTTCGGTACCAGCCGCAAGCCGCTGGTCGGCAAGTTCTCCTTCAACTCCAAGCCGCTGTTCGTGATCGCCAACCACTGGAACTCCAAGGGCGGCGACAACCCGCTGTTCGGCCGTTACCAGCCGCCGACGCTGTCCAGTGAGACGCAGCGTAGCCAGCAGGCCGCTGTGGTGAAGAGCTTCGTCCAGTCGATCCTCGCGATCGACAGCCAGGCTCGGATCGTGGTGGCCGGCGACCTGAACGACTTCACCTACTCCGCGCCCGTGCAGACCCTGGACACCGCCGGCCTGACGGACCTGCCGGCGACATTGTCCGACGCCGAGCGCTACACCTACGTGTACGAGGGCAACTCGCAGGTCCTCGACCACATCCTGCTGTCGTCATCGCTGACCGGCGCCTCGCACAGCTACAACGTGGTGCATGTGAACTCCGAGTTCGCAACCCAGCAGAGTGATCACGACCCGCAGGTCGTCCGACTCACCCTGCCCTGATCATCTCGTCTTGATCACCAACATCTGATCGTCAGGGCCTGACCCGTGCCGGCCCGGTGCCGCGTCGCGACCGCCAGTCGCTGCGCGGCACCGGGGTCAGCTGCTCTCGACGAGGCCCATGAACTCCACCGTGAGCGCGGCCAGCGCGTCATACTGGCCCTTGTAGCCGTAACGCTGCCGCAGGGTTCCCCAGTCGTTGAACTCGGCTGCGGCGGCTATGTCACCCGACTCGGGGATCCTGGACCCGAACACGTGCAGCCCGTCATCCTGCCCGGTCCGTTGGAGGTAGTCCGCCATCTGCTGGTGCAGGGTCACCTCGGAGCGGTACTTGCTGATGACCAGCCCGATCGCGGGGATGTCAACGCCCACGTCGGTGGCGAATTTCGCGATTCTGGACCGGACCTGCGTGATTCCGTAGGTCGACATGAAGTCGGGGACAGTCGGGATGATGTAGCCGTGCGAGATCCTCAGCCCGTTCAGGGTGAGCATGCTCAGATTCGGCGGGCAGTCCACCAGGACGTAGTCGTAGTTGCCGGATATCTTCTCGATCTGCCGCGCCAGCAGCTCGACCCGATCATGGAGGAACTCCCCGGACGGAGCGAGCAGCCGGTCCTGGATGTCGATGAGATCAAGCGAGGATGCCAGCAGGTCGACCTGCGTGACTGTTCGCACCGGGGACACATCCCGTTGCAGTGCCGCATCGATGTCGAACAGGCCGCCGGCCGAGCGCGGCTCCACCGCGTCGCGAAAGAGGGTGGCCAACGTCCGGTCCGAGTCGTTCAGGTCCTTCCAGTGCGCCTCGCCGATCATGTAGACGGTCAGGTTCGTCTGCGGGTCGAGATCGACGAGCAGCACACGCTTCCCGTGGTCCGCCGCCATGATCTCCGCGAGCGCAGCAGTGATCGTCGTCTTGCCGACGCCACCCTTAAGGTTGATCGTCGAGACGATGTGCGCCACGTCCATGCCCCCGTTTACGCTGACCGGTCATGCCTGTCACGGCGAGCTCCTCATCCGGATGATCCAGGACACCATAGCGTAAATCGTTCATCATTTCGGAGCCCACAGGGCGCTGACGGGAACCGCGGCCAGGCGGTCGCCCAGTGAAAAGGCCCGAGCGCCAGTGTGCAGCACCAGCCCGGCGACGAAACGGTCACCGAGTCGGTCGCGGACGGCGGCGAGGTGGCGGATGTCGCGGGTTGAGACGTCGGCCGCGGCCTTCACCTCGATCGCGACGACACGCAGGGACCGGTCCTCCACTATGAGGTCGATCTCGGCCCCGGCCCGGTCCCGATAATGGAACAGCGACGGTCTGACCGCCGACCAACCCGACTGCCGTAGCAACTCGGCGTACACCATCCCCTCAAGAACCGGGCCGTCGGCGCCGTGGGACAGTTCCGGGCGCGTGAGCGACGTGATGTCAGCACCACGCAGATGAGCGGCAAGACCAGGATCGGTCACGAAGATCTTGGACGCCCGGATCTCCCGTTGGCTGAGGTTCACCGCCCATGCGGGGCAGCGGCGGACGAGAAAGACCGCTTCGAGAACCTCCAGATAACGATGGACTGTTCGCTCCGGCAGCCCTGCGTCACGTGCCAGGTCGGCCACGTTGAGCAGGCTGGCCTGCCTGGCCGCGACCAGGCGGAGCAGACGTGGCAGTTCGGCTGTGCGCGGTGAGGCCGACACCCCTGGAGCCTCCCGCTCCACCACCGTCTCGACATAGGCGTCGAACCATGCGGCTCGCCTCGCCCCTGATCTGCGGACAGCCTCCGGATACCCGCCTGCGACAGCCCGATCCAGATAGTCGTGCTTGGTCAACTCGCCGACCTGGTCCAGCGGCAGTTCGCCGCCAAGGAGCCGGTCAAGGAACGTGTCAGCCGCTCCAACCACACCCGCTCCAACCACACCCGCTCCAAGCACACCCGCTACGGCTAGTTCGCTCTGGCTCAGCGGCCACAGCTCGAAGCGCTCAATCCGGCCGGCGAGTGTCTCCGACACACCGCGGTTGGCGCTGAGCTGCGAGGAACCAGTCACCAGGAACCGGCCCGGACGTTCGTCCGTGTCGACTGCCGCCTTCAGCGCGATCAGCAACTCGGGGACCCGCTGCACCTCGTCGATGGCGAGGAGCCCCGGACGTCCCATCAGGAAGCCACGTGGATCCGCCGCCGCCGCGACCCGGGCGTCACGATCGTCCAGGGAGACGTACACACCGTTTGGCGAGTCACCGACGATGCGCTGCACCAGCGTGGACTTGCCTGCCTGCCGAGGTCCGACGACGCCGACGACACGGGTGTCGGCCAGTGCTTCGATGATCAGAGGCTGGAGGGACCGGCGCACGTTGAAGGCTGAACCGTCGATTCGGAATGAGTCCGCCACGGCGTCCATCATGGCAGATTCGCATGGCTCGGATGGCGGATCCGCCGGCTTCGGATGGCGGATCCGCGGCATCAGGATGGCGGATCCGCGCCCGTCTTGCGCCGGCCGACCTTGGGCTCGATCCGGCGGATCATATAGGCGGTCAGGATCAGCGCGACGACACCCACCGAGGTGCCGAGGATGACGTCGGTGAGCCAGGTTGCGGCGTTCGGGGCCCACAGCGGATCCGGTGGATCACCCCGCGGGCCCATCCTGCCCAGCGTGCCCAGTTTGGCCACGCTGTTGAGGTCGGTGGTCGCGCCCAGGGCGGCAAAGCCCCAGCGTGCCGGCGCGAGCCAGCTGATCTGCTCCAGTCCGAAGCGTCCGACCGCGGACACCAGCCCGCCGGACAGCACGAGCTGGCCCATGGTGACCAGGACCAGCACCGGCATGGTCTTGTCGGCGTTGTCCACCAGCGTCGACACGAGCAGGCCGATCATCATCGACGACAGCGCCGCCACGAGCACCGCGATGATGCACTCCGCGAGCGGGGAGCCGAGCAGCACCGACCGTGTCGGCATCCGCCCCAGTAATCCGATCAGTGTGAATACCACGCACTGACAGGTCGTGATCACGGCAAGGACGACGACCTTCGAACCCAGGTAGGCGGTGCGGGACAGACCGATCGTGCGTTCCCGCCGGTAGATCTGCCGCTCCTTGACGATCTCGCGAACCGAGTTCGCCATCCCCATGAAGCACGCGCACAGCACCAGCACGACCAGCACCTTGGTCGCATCCGGGTTCGGCACCGGCAACGCGGCGAGCCCGTCCCGGGCCGGAATCACCCGCGGGATGATCCCCAACAGGAACGGAAAAACAACGATCAACCGAAGGTAGGACTGATCCGCGAGCACCACCCGCAGGTAGCGGCGGGTAAGGGTGGACAGCTGCGCCAGCACGGGCTGTTGGCCGACGCTGGGCAGCAGCGCAGGACTCCGTCGGACCAGGGGCGCGACCACCGCGGCGGGGACGTAGTCCTCCGATGCGCGGAAGCGGGCCGCGAGCACCGCGCCCGCGGTTGCCTCCAGTTCCCGGAAGACGGTGACGAACTCCTTGAAGTCCTTCTTCCCGAAGAATCGCAGCGCACCCGCGCTCGGCCCGAAGTACGCCACGTGGCCACCGGGTGCAAGGACCAGCAGATAGTCACAAAGATCAAGAAAAAGCACACTGTGGGTCACCACGATCACCGTGCGGCCTGCACCGGGAGCCGTGGCGGCGCCGTCGCTGCCCCGGGCGAGTCCGTGCAGCGCCTCCATCACCGACTGGTCGTTCGCCGGATCCAAGCCGGAGGTCGGCTCGTCCAGGAACAGCAGTGTCGGACGGGTGAGCAGCTCAAGCGCGACGCTGGTCCGCTTGCGCTGGCCGCCGGAGAGCCGACCGACCGGGGTGTCGGCATGGTCACGCAATCCCAGCTGGATGATGACCTCGCTGACCCGGGCGCGCCGCTCGTTCGCGGTGGTGTCCGCCGGGAAGCGCAGCTCCGCGCCGTACTCCAGGGCCTGGCGGACGGTCAGTTGGCTGTGCAGAGGATCGGCCTGCGGGACGTAGCCGATCCGGCGGCGCAGCTCGTCGTACTCGGCATAGAGATCCCGGCCCGCATAGCGGACCGTGCCGGCATCGGCCGGGCGGAATCCGGTGAGCGCGTTGAGCAACGTCGACTTGCCCGCGCCGCTCGGACCGACCACCCCCAGCAGTGACCGGGCCGGCAGCCGGAAGGTGACGTCGTTCATGAGCTGCTTGGCACCGGCCCACACCGACAGGCCCTGCACCTCGAACGTCACGTCACCGCTGTCGAAGTACTCAACCAACGTGTCACCGTCAAGCTGAAACAGATGGTGGCCGATGGCGACAACGTCACGTTGCGCCACAGGCGCATGTGTGATCCTCCGGCCGTTGACGAATGTGCCGTTGGCCGATCCCAGGTCGACGACCTCGACGCCACCATGTCGATCACTGCTCCGACCCAGTGCGCCCCAACCGCCGGCGCCCCGACCGGTACCACCGACGCCCGCGCCGACATGAAGCTGGGCATGGTGCCGAGAGGCCAGTAAGTCGTCGACAACCAGGTCGTTGTCCCGAGAACGACCCAGGGTGACCTGCCCCGGACGCAACCGGTGGACCTTGCGCTCGTCTCCGACGATCGGCTGCTCGGACGTGCACAGGCCGGCATCGTCGTCGCCTCCCGCGAACGCGGCGGCCGGGTCGGCCGGGCGGTCGGCCGGCCGATCGCCGGGCTCCGGTCCGACGGGCTGTCGCGGCAGCCGCGGCAGCCGCGGCAGCCGCGGCTGTGGAATGAGAACGACCTCCGGCCCGTCCGCGGCGCCGAGGCGGAGCCGGACCGCCGCCGCACTCACGTTGAGGTTGCCCACACGTCGGCCGTCCTGCCACAGACCGTTGGCGCTGGTGTCGCGCACCTGCCAACCGTCGGCCCCCGATTCCAGCACGAAGTGGCGCCACGACACCCGGCTGTCGACGATGACGATGTCGGACTGGCGCGCCCGCCCCACCACGTACGGTCCGCAACCAGCCAGGACCACCTGGCCGATCGGGGTGTTGACCTGCAGAGAGGTCCGGTCCACCTGCGTTCCTTTCCCCCCGCGGCCAGAGGTTGTCGGCCTCCGGCGGCCCTTGGTGCCTCCGAGGGCGTGAAAAGAGCAGTGCTCGCCGGGCTGAGCGGTCCTCACCGATCCGGCCGGGACCCCGGCCTCCGGGGCAGACCACTCACGCCAGCTGAAAGAGATCGTAACCGCCGCCGCCCCGCGAAATTGCGTCTTTTCGACGAAACGGGCCGGTAACCGGTGCCTGCCGACACCGGCTGTCATCACGGACACTCGAGCGGCGATCTCCACATGGTCCATCTGCGCGCGATGGCAGCATGTACGCTACCCCCCGTCCGGGGGGACACTTCGGGAGAAACCGCGGAGAAGCCCGCCTTGTTCGTATTGAAGTCGTTTCGCCCACTTGAAGCGTCTTTTGTGTTTCTCGCGACACTCGCCGGCATCCTCACCTGGTCGCTACCGGATATAACCGGCCAGACGCGGGCGGTGGGGGCTGTGACGAGCGCCGCCGCCGGCGGATCGCCCCGACCGGCCGTATTCGGCAAGACCGGAAAGCTCGTGTTCGGCCTCGGTCCCTCTCTCGACAGCGACTCGACATCGCCCATCGCCGACCAGCTGGGAATGCTCACGACCTGGTACAACAGCCCGAACGACTTTGGATTCATGACGAACTGGGCGAAGGATCTCATCCCGCGGGTCTACGCGGAGCGGCGCGCGATCCACCTCGTCGTGTGGCTCGGTGGCGCAGGTCACGTCGCCACGGTCCAGACCAAGTACGGCTCCGCGTGCGGCCGAGACTACCCGCTGTCATCAGCCTTTCTGGGTGACACCCGACGACTCGCGCAGATATTCGCCGGTCCGGCGGACGGACCGCCGCTCTACATCACGCTGTTCACCGAACTGCAGACCTACCCGTGCCAGGCCAACACCTGGGCGGCCACACCCGAGGTGACCAACTACTACCTGAAGCTGAAGGACCAGTACATCGCGGCAATGGGCATCTTCCACTCCATGGCGCCGAACGCGAAGGTCTCACTCGGCTGGGGTGGCTGGCAGGCCCGCTGGGACGACCCGGCAAAGGGCGGCGGGCGCTCACTGATCGGGCATTTCGACGACGTGCTGCGCCAGTCGGACTTCCAGAGCTTCCAGGCGATGGACTCGAAAAGCAATGTCGACGACATCCGCAGGATGACGCAGATTCTCGGCCGGTACGGCCCGGTCATGGTTGCGCATTACAAACCCGACGACGGCACCGCTGCCACCTGGACCAACGACCTGCGGGCGATTTTCACCGACGAATACGTGCGGCAGATCACCGCCGCGGGCCTGTTCGGGTTCAGCTTCATGGACGGCAAACAGCTGGCCGCCGACCCGGATTCACTCCAGCTGGCCAGGAACGCCACCAGCCGGTACGGCACCCGGCCGGGCTGAGCCGCCACCGGCCGAGGCAGGATGGTCGAACTGCCGAGGCAGGATGGTCGAGCAGGACGACTACGGGGTTCGTGGGCATCAGGCGGATGGGGGGGGACATGCAGCGATTCGACGGCGTCGCCGGTGGACATGCGCGGTGGGTCGTGTCTGCCGGCGATGTCGTCGACACGCTCGAGTGCGGGCACCGGCTTGCGCTGTCCCATGCCCGCGCGGCCGGCGTGCGCTTTGACGACACCGGCGCGCCGATCAACACGTCCGAGGCGGACGACCTGCTGGTCCGCCACGGTGAGGCCCACGAGCGGCGCTGGTTGGAGCGGCTCGTCCACGTCTTCGGCCCGGCTGCGGTCCGGGTGATCGAACGACCCGAGAACACCCTGACCGCGCTGGCCGCGGCGAGGAATCAGACCCGCAACGCCGTCGCCGCCGGCGTCGCCGTCATCTACCAGGGCGTGCTTTTCGACGGCTCCTTCCAGGGCCGACCCGACTTCCTGATCGCCAGCCACCTCGATCCGATCACCGGCGAACACACCGGTGAACCACTACCCGGCCGCTACGAGCCGTACGACGCCAAACTCGCCCGGCATACCCGCCCCGCCGCGGTGCTGCAGCTCGCCGCCTACGCCCAGGCGCTGCCGACAATCGGGGTGGAGGTCGCGGCGCACATCCACCTGCTGCTCGGCGACGACCGGCTGGAGTCGCTGCGGGTCGACGACGTCGCACCCATGGTCGATCACGCGCGCATCCGGTTGGCCGAGCAGCTCGCGACCGAGCCGGCGATCCCGGCACCTTCCTGGGCTGAGCCCAGACCGGCGTGCCCGACCTGTGCGTTCGCGGGCCACTGCGCGAAGGGGCGGGAAGCCGCCCGTGACCTGTCGCTGGTCGCCGGCCTGCGCACCGACTCCCGCCGCAAGCTGCGGGCCGCCGCAATCACCACGGTCGATGATCTCGCCACGGCTGGTGACGACCAACGTCCACCGACGATGGCCGCGGCAACCTTCGCCGGGCTCCGGCTCCAGGCGGAGCTCCAGGTCATCCAGGACGCCACCCGCACCGACGACGACCCGACCGGCACCGTCACCGTCCGGGTGGTCGTCCCGGACGGGCTCGCGTCCCTACCCGCCCCGGACCCCGGCGACATCTACTTCGACATGGAGGGCGACCCGTACGCCCTGGGTAACACCGGTCTGGAATACCTGTTCGGCGCAGTAGTCCTAGACGGCCAACAGCCGCCGGATGGCGCGGATGGCGCGGATGGCGCGGATGCGGAGGTCTTCCGCCCGTTCTGGGCGCACGACCGCGCCGGGGAGAAACGCGCCTTCGAACAGTTCATCGACTGGGCGACCGCGCGGCTCGCCGACCATCCACGGGCGCACATCTACCACTACGCCCCGTACGAGCCGAACGCCCTCAAGCGGTTGGCGGCCCGGCACGGCACCCGCGAACGGCAGGTGGACGACCTGCTTGCCGGGCACAGCCTCGTCGACCTCTACACGGTTGTCCGGCGCAGCCTGAAGATCTCCCAGCGCTCATACTCGATCAAGTATCTGGAACCGCTGTACCTGCCCGGGGCCCGTGGCGCGGAGGTCAAGACCGCGGTCGACAGCATCGTCGCCTACGAGAGTGTCGTGGCGCACCTGGCGAACTCCGAGCGCGCCGCCGCCGACCACATCCTCGGTGAGATCGCCGAGTACAACCGGGTCGACTGCGTATCCACCCACCGTCTGCATCGTTGGCTGCTGGAGCTGCGCGCGGCGCAGGGCATAGTGGGCGTGGCGGCGGTGGACCCGCCGGCGGACCTCGACACCGCGGCCACGCCCGCGGCTCATCGTGGCGCGGCCGTCGACGCGCTGGTCGCGGGCCTACCGGACGACCCGACGACCTGGACGGACGACGAGCGGGCGCGGGCGCTGCTGGCCGCCGCCGTCGGCTACCACCGGCGCGAGAACAAACCGGCGTGGTGGGAGTTCTTCAGCTGGCTCGCCGCCGACCGGGCGGCGCTGGAGGCGAACGACAACTGCGCCGTCCCGCTGGACTGGACCGTCGTGGAGGACTGGGTCGTCCCGTCCGGGCGGCGCACCCGAACCCGGCGTGGCCTGCTGGCCACCCTCGACCCTGACGGCACCCACCCGTACTCCGACGGCGAACGGGTGCGACTGCTCTACCCGGGGACCGGCGGGGCGGCGGGCACCACCCGTGACGGCGAGATCGAGCGTGCCGGCCCGGACCGGCTGCTCATCCGCGAGACCGCCATGCCCGACGGGGCCGGCGCCGGCGGGACCACCACCGAGTTGCCGATCGCGGTGCTGCCCGGAGCCCCGGTGCGTCCCGAACCGAAACCGGCCGCGATCGCGGAGCTTGCCAGCGCCGTCGCCGCGGGCCTTTCCAACCGTGCGGCCGTCGACGGCCCGGCGATGGATCTGCTGCGCCGCCGCCCGCCACGCCTGGTCGGTCAGCCCGCCGGCCGGGTCGGTCTACCCGACCCGGCCGAGTACGGCGGTGATCTGATCACCACGGTGCTCGCCGCCGTCGACGCGCTCGCCGGGTCCTACCTGGCCGTGCAGGGGCCGCCCGGAGCCGGCAAGACCTATCTGGCCGGACGGTTGATCCGCCATCTCGTCGGGCAGGGCCGCACGGTCGGGGTGTGCTCGACCAGCCACAAGGCGATCGAGAACGCCATGCTCGCGGCCGTAGGAATGCCGGGGAGCGGGATGCCTGCGGCGAAGAAGCTGCGGGCCGGGCAGAAGCCCGACCCCCTCACGCCGTGGGACTGCCCCCGCGATCTCCGCGCGTTGGTCGCCTGGCGTGCGGCGCACCCGGACGGGCATCTGGTCGGTGACACGTCGTGGGCATTTGCCAACCCCGCGCTGCGCGCGGAGCCGTTCGACGTACTGATCATCGATGAGGCGGGCCAGTTCGCGCTCGCCGACACGCTTGCCGTTGCCGGCGCCGCCCGCAACCTCGTGCTGCTCGGCGACCCGCAGCAGCTCCCGCAGGTTGTCACCGGAATCCACCCGGACGGCGCGGACGCCTCAGCCCTTTCCCACCTGCTCGGCTCGGACGATGTCATCCCGGCTGAATTCGGCTATTTCCTCGATCTGACCAGACGGATGCATCCGGATGTGTGCGAGCCGGTCTCGGCGCTGGCCTACCGGGGACGCCTGCACGCCCACCCGCTGACCGCCGCCCGCAGCGTCGACGGCATCGCAGCCGGCCTCTACCTGCACGACGTGCCGCACCACGCCAACACCACCCGGTCGGATCCGGAGGTGGCGGCGGTCCGCGGCCTGGTCGAGACCGTCCTGCGCCGGCGCTTGGTCGACCTCGACGGCGAACGCATCCTGGGCGGTCCGGATGTGCTGGTGGTCGCCCCGTACAACCGTCAGGTGCGTGCCATCGAGCACGCACTGCGCAACGCCGGGATCCACGGCGTCCGGGTCGGGACGGTCGACCGGTTCCAGGGCCAGGAGGCGCCCGTGGTCATCGTGTCGCTGACCACGTCCAGCGCGTCCGAGGCTCCCCGCGGGCTGGACTTTCTACTCTCCCGCAACCGCCTGAACGTCGCGTTGTCGCGGGCGCAGGTACTGGCGGCGCTGGTGATGTCACCCGCGCTGCTCGACAGCACCGCGCGCACGGTCGACGAGCTGCGCCTGTTGGCGGGCCTCGCGCGGCTGCGGGCCACGGCCCGTACCGGTTTCCCCTCGCAGCGCCCCGAAGCCCACCGGTAGTCACCTGTTTCCGGTGACCTACACTCCTGCTTCTGCGGGGAAGAGTCCGAAACGCTGGCGAGACGTCCAGGACAGCAGAGTCCAGCACACAGCGCGATGTCCGCGCCACGACGGTGCTCCGGACGAGGCGGCTCGCCGGCGACGACGTGAGGGGATGCCCGTGACGGCTGCTGAGATCGGTGCGCTCTCGGAGGTCGATGCGGCAACAGACACCGGTGTGGCAACAGACATCGGCGCTGGCAGCCCGCTGGCCGCCCCGGTGGCCGCCCCGGTGCGGAATACCGCCACGTGGAGGAAGAGGTGGCTGGTCGCAGCGGGGATCCTCGCAATGTTCTGCGCACTGTCCGTAGCGTTATTCTGGGACGGCTGGACGGCGCTGGGCAGCAGGGCCTACGGCGGCGGTGACGCCATTCTGTTCTCCTGGTACCTGGCCTGGACGCCCTACGCGATCTCCCACGGGCTCGACCCGTTCGTCACCCACTTTCTGAACGCTCCGGACGGCGTCAACATCATGTGGAGCACCGGCGTGCCGCTGCTCGGTGTGGTGGCCGCGCCGATCACCGTGCTGGCCGGGCCGCTCGTGGCCTTCCAGGTGCTGACCACGCTCGCACCGGCGCTGTCCGGCTGGGTGATGTTCCTGGTGATGCGGCGCTGGACCGCCGCGTTCCCCGCCGCCGTCGCCGGACTGCTCTACGGCTTCAGCCCGTACATCATCGGCGCTTCCTACGGGCACCTGCACCTGTCGTTCGCGCTCTTTCCCCCGATCCTCCTGCTGCTGCTGGACGACCTGCTCATCCGCCAACGCACCGTCACGCGGACCGGCGGGCTGCTCGGTGCGGCCGTGGCCGCCCAGGCGCTGATCAGCGAGGAGGTACTGGCGACATCGGCGGTGGTGGCGGTCATCGGCATCGCGATCCTGTGCATGGGCCACCGCGACCAGGTCCGTCCGCGTGCCGCGGCGGCGGTACGCGGACTCGCGGTCTGCGCGGTCGTCGCCACCGTGCTGCTCGCCTGGCCGCTCTACATCCAGTTCTTCGGCCCGCAGCGCGTCCACGGATCAATCCAGCCGTCGGACATCGCAGTGTCGGACCTGCTCACCTTCGCCACGCCCACACCGCTACAGGCGCTCGGCCCGGACGTCGCGGTCCGGGAGAGCCTGCGGTTCTCCGGCAACGCGGTGGAGGTCAGCGGCTACGTCGGCCTCCCGCTGCTGGCCCTGCTCGCGTTCATCGCGGTGCGGCTGCGCCGCAACCCGCTCGTGGCCGTGTGTGCGCCGCTGTTCGCCGTCGTCGCCGTCCTGTCGCTCGGCCCGCACCTGCACGTCGGCGGGCGCGGCACCCGCATCCCGCTGCCATGGCGCCTGCTGGAGCTGGGGCCGGTGCTCCACAACGCACTGCCGTCCCGGCTGTCGCTGTACCTCGCGCTGGCGGCGAGCGTGATGATCGCGCTCTGGCTCGACCAGGCACGGCCACCACGGCTGCGCGCCGCCACCGGCGTCGTTGCCGCCGCCGCACTGGTACCGCTGGTACCGGCCACGCCCATCACCTTCAGCACCGCCACACCGAGGTTCTTCACCGGCCCGCAGGTCGACAACCTGCCCGCGGCTGCGACAGCGTTGGTCGTGCCCTACCCGTATCCCCAGCAGAACATCGCGATGCTCTGGCAGGCGCAGGCTGACTTCCGCTTCGCCATGCCGGGTTGCTACTGTACGGTCCCCGACCGTTTTGGGCGGTCCAGCTTCCACCCGGAGACCGACCCGCTGAACTCGGCCCTCATCGCCGTCGCGACGGGCCAGAGCACCGCGGCGGCGGCATTGCGACAACCCGGGCTGGCGGCCACCTTCGACCGCTACCATCTGAACACGATCATCCTTGGCCCCAGCGACCACCACGACGAGCTCGTGACCTTGCTGACGGGGCTGGCGGGTGCACCCGGGCGGTACGTCGACGGCGTCGATCTATGGTTGCTCGACAGTGCCCCGGGCCGGTCGTGACAAGGTACTCACCGAGGCCTACCGGGCCGCGAGGCCGGGACGGCGTGGTCATGAAACGGAGTTCAGGTGGCGCAGATCAAGGTAGTGGTGGAGCGGGTCGTGACGGCGGCGCCGGCGACGGTCATGGATGTGCTCGGCGACTACAAGGGCAGCCGCGCTGAGGCCTGGCCCGATATGATCACCGACTACGAGGTGGTCGAGGGCGGTACCGGCGCCGGTACCCGGATCCGCTACCAGCTGCACGCGACCCGCCGCCGCGTCCGCACCGTCGAGGCGGTCGTCTCCGCGCCCGTTCCCGGCCGGACGCTCATCGAAGCCGACCAGAACTCCACTCTGCGCACGGAGTGGACCGTCGCGCCCGCCGACGCGGGAACGTCCCGGATATCGGTGGAGACGAGCTGGTCGGGCGCGAGCGGGATCGGTGGCTTCTTCGAGCGGACCTTCGCGCCAATCGGCATCCGCAAGCTGTGGAACGGCGTTCTGGACAACCTCGCGCCTCGGCTGGGCTGACAATCGGCTGACAATCGGCTGACGGAATTCGGTCCGGAGGCGGATGTCGGCCTTCGACGGCTTCGCGAAAAGGCCACCGGATCCCCTGTCGGGGACACGACTACGCGCTGCACAGCCACCGGGTCGGTGTGGTTGACTCAATCCCGCCCGTAGGCGGAGTGTTCCCAGTCTGCATGCCGCGGGTATGGGGGATGGAAACATGACGCGCGAGGATACTCGAGCTGAACACACCGACATACTGGTTGTCGGGTCGGGGTTCGGCGGCGCGGTAACCGCGTACCGGTTCGCCGAGGCAGGACGACGCGTCGTCCTTCTTGAGCGGGGAAAGGCGTATCCCCCCGGGTCATTCGCCCGTTCGCCGTCCGACATCGCGGCGAACTTCTGGGACCCGATGCAGGGACGCCACGGTCTTTTCGACATATGGTCGTTCGCCGACTTCGAGGCTGTCGTATCCAGCGGTCTGGGCGGCGGCTCACTCATCTATGCCAACGTGCTGCTCCGCAAGGACGAGAAGTGGTTCATCCGGGATGCGCCCGCGGGCGGGGGGTACGAGAGCTGGCCGATCACCCGGGCCGACCTCGAACCGCACTACGCGGCCGTCGAGACCATGCTGAGCGCCCAGCGGTTCCCGGCCGGGCAACCCGGCTACCAGGCCTCCCGCCGCACCGAGCTGCTCACGCTGGCCGGGCGGCGCCTGGGTTACACCGCCGAGCAGCCACCGCTGGCGGTGACGTTCGCGGCGGGCGGTGCCCAGCCCGTGCCGGGCGCGCCCATCCCGGATCCGAGCTACGGAAACATCCACGGGCGACCGCGAATCACCTGTGTGTTATGCGGCGAGTGCGACCTCGGGTGCAACTCCGGCAGCAAGAACACCCTGGACCACACCTACCTGTCCGCCGCGGCGCACCATGGCGCGGACCTTCGGGTCCACCACGAGGTACGTTCGATCACCCCGCGGGATGGTGGAGGCTACACAGTTGGCTATGTGTTACACACTCCAGGTGATACCGGTGCCCTCGCCACCATCCCGGAGCAAATGATCACGTGTGACCGCCTGGTCCTCGCCGCCGGAACTCTGGGCACCACCTATCTGCTGCTACGCAATCGCGCGGCCCTGCCCGGGATCTCCCGCATGCTCGGCCGGCGTTTCTCCGGCAACGGTGACCTGCTCGGTTTCGTCCGCGGGGTGCCCGGTGCGTCCCTCGGCAGCGCGCACGCGCCGGTCATCACCACCGCCGTTCGCGTACCCGACCAGGTCGACGACATCGTCAATGGTGACGGCGCCATCCCCGCCAGCACTGAGCGCGGCTGTTACATCGAGGACGCCGGTTATCCCGGTTTCGCGGAATGGCTCATCGAGGCGGCCCAGCTGACCGGCATGGCCGCACGAGTCGTCAGCGCGGGTTACCAGCTGATCCGATCACGCATCGTCGACAACCCGGCGCCCCAGATCGACATGATAATCAGTCGGCTGCTCGGCTCGGGGACCGCATCCGCCGGTTCGATGCCCCTGCTCGGCATGGGACGTGACGTCCCGACCGGACGCATGTCGGTACATGACGACTACCTGCAGATTACGGATTATCCCGCTGGCAGCAGGCCGTACTTCGACCGACTGGAACGGATCATGAATGACCTCGCAAAGGAAATGGGCGGTGATTTCCAGCAGAACCCGCTCAGCCTGCTGTCCCGGGTCATCACCGTGCACCCGCTCGGCGGCGCCGGCATGGGCGCGGACATCACCAGCGGGGTGATCAATCAATGGGGCGAGGTGTTCGGCCACCGGGGCCTGTATGTCGCCGACGGCGCCGCCATGCCCGGACCGGTCGGCGCCAATCCATCCCTGACCATCGCGGCCTTCGCCGATCGGCTCGCCGAACACGTCCTGGCCTCCGATCCGGTTCGCGATGCCCACAACGCTTCGGAGGCAGCGCCATGACCGAACCGACGAGCCTTGAATTCACCGAGACGATGAAGGGTTTCATCACTCTGGACGAGACCGACCCGCAGCGTGGCTACGAGCAGGGCCGGGCCGAGGCCACCGCACTGCACTTCCGGCTCACCATCCGCACCGGGGACGTCCACGCCTTTGCTGCCGACCCGATGCGGGAGGCGGTCGCCGACGGCTATGTCGACTGCGATGTCCTGGGCGGCCGGCAGCCGGTCGAGGGAGGCGTCTTCAACCTCTTCGTCGGCGATGCACCCGGGCGCAGGCGGATGCTCTACCGGCTGCCGTTCCAGGATGCGGCCGGGCACCCGCTCACGCTCAGCGGTTTCAAGGACGTCCACGACGACCCCGGGTTCGACCTGTGGCGGGACACCTCGACGCTCTACACCCGCATCCTCGCCGGCCATGTCCATACCGACCCTGCGGACCCTGCGGACCCTGCCGACCCTGCCGACCCTGCGGACCCTGCCGCCGCCGAAGCGGGTGCGCGGGTCGTCGCCGCCGGCATCATCACGATCCACATCCCGGACTTTCTGCGGCAGCTCACGACGTTTCGGGTATCGGGTTCTGCGCTCGAAGCCACCCGCGGCCTGGAGACGTTCGGCCGGCTGTTTCTCGGGGACCTCTGGAAGGTCTACGGTGCGTTCGTGCCCGCCGGGAACGCCGACGCCATCGGGGAGCCGCGGTGACGCAGCTACCGCCCCGGCCCGCCGACGACAGCGAACGCGCGCTCGGGTTCGCCCGTGCCACCATGACCCGATGGCTCTCGCCCTCGCTGCTGTTCGCCACCGCCGTGCGGGTGGGTATCAGCGCGGTGCTCGGCTCCTATGCCGACAAGCGGGAGGAGATGGCGGCGCTACCGGCCGCGCCGCCGGCTGACCTGTCGGACGGCGCTGAACCGCCGGGTTACGCCGAGGCGCCGGACGGTGGCGAGCTGTGGTTCGACTACGTCAGCGACCTCGGGGACGGATTCGACGCGACCTACGCGATGGCCTCGCTGCTGGCCACGCCGAGCCTCGACCTTGCCGGGACGACCACCCCACGCGGCCGGATGCTGGTGATGGGCGGCGACCAGTGCTACCCCACGCCGAGCATCACCGGCTACGAGAACAAGCTGATCGGCCCGTACCGCGCCGCGCTGCCCAGGACGTGCCCGGATCCCGCCGGGGCGCCGCGGCTGTTCGTGCTGCCCGGCAACCACGACTGGTACGACGGGCTCACCGCATTCATGCGGGTCTTCTGCCAGGGTTCGAGCATCGGGGGCTGGCGCACCGAACAGACCCGCAGCTACTTCGCGGTACAGCTACCGCACCGATGGTGGTTACTCGGGATCGACATCCAGTTCGACTCCTACATCGACGACCCTCAGCGCCGGTACTTCATCGAGATCGCGGCGCGGATGCGTCCCGGTGACGCGGTCATCCTGTGCTCCGCGAAACCGAGCTGGCTGAGTGCGGCCGACGGGGATGCCGAGGCGTATGCCGTCCTCGACTACTTCGAACGCACGATCATCAGAAAGGTCGGCGCACAGGTGCGGGTGTCCCTGACCGGAGACCGGCACCACTATGCCCGCTACAGCGAATGTGCCCGCGACACCGAGGTCGGCGGCTCCGCCCAGAAGTTCACCGCCGGTGGTGGCGGCGCCTATCTGTCCGCGACCCACCGGCTGCCGCAACGGCTGGTTCTGCCGCCGACGGCGTCGCGGGCACCGGGCAAGAGCGACCCGCCCGCGCACTACGAGCTGGCCAGCAGCACTTTTCCGGATGCGCAGACGTCCCGCCGGCTTGCCGCCGGCATCGTCGGCCTGCCGGCGTTCGCACCAGGTCTGATCGCACTGCTCGGCGGCGTCCACCTGCTGCTGGCGCTGGCGATCGGCGGCGCTGCCGGGACCACCGGGCGAGGGGCCGTGGGCCGCCTCGACGCCATCGCGGCCGGGCTGCGGCACGCCGGCGTCCCAGGCCTGTTCGAGGGTCTGATCAACAGTGTTCCCGGGCTCGCGCTGAGCCTCGGGGTCATGGGTGCCGGCGTCGCGCTGACCAAGGCCGGCCGTACCGCCCGCGGTGGGGTCGCCGGAGTCGCGCACGGGCTCACCCAGCTCGTCCTGGCCGTCGCCGTGATCGCCGGCGCCGTCGCCGTCGCCGGCCCGCTGCCCGGCACGTGGCTGCTGGCCGGGGTGCTACCGCTGGTGGTCGCGGTCGGCGGTCTGGCCGCCACCGAGGTGCTCGCCGCCTACCTCTGGCTGGCCGACCGCATTGCGGGCCTGAACACCAACGAACTGTTCGCCGCGCAGGGGATCGCCGATTACAAGAACTTCCTGCGGCTGCGCATCGGCCCGGACGGACAGTTGACGATCTATCCTGTCGGGGTTCGCGCAGTCCCGAAACGCTGGCGCTTCGCCCCGGACGCCGCGGCCGGCACACCCTGGTTCACCCCGATCGACCGGCCGCTGGAGGCATTCCTCATCGAATCGCCGATCACCATCACCCGAGCCGCTCCTGACCAGCAGCCAGACTGCTTGGGGCCGCCGGGCGCGCGGGAAGGAGCATGATCGCGTGGGCGGCGGGCGGCGCCCGACTAGGCTGGCGGGGTGTCACACCAGCGTCTGGTACTCACGCTCAGCTGCCCCGACCGGCGGGGCATCGTCGCGGCGGTGTCCTCCTTCGTCACCGCGTCCGGCTGCAACATCGTCGAGGCTCAGCAGTACCTGGACCCCGACACCACCCACTTCTTCCTGCGCCTGGCCGCTGACGTCGAGGAGCCACGCGCCAGCCTGAACGATCTACGCGACGCTTTCGGCACGGTCGCCGAAGCCTTCTCGATGGACTGGCAGATCTGGGACGCCGCCGTCCGACCCCGAATAATGATCATGGTCTCACAACACGATCACTGCCTGGCCGACCTGCTGTCACGTCGCCGTGCCGGGACACTGCCCGTCGAGGTTGTCGGCGTCGTGTCCAACCACCGTGCCGCCGAAGAACTGGTCCGCTGGCACGGCGTGCCCTTCCACCATCTGCCGGTCGCAGCACAGACCCGGACCGACCAGGAACAGCGGCTGCTACAGCTGGTCGCCGACGAAAACGTCGATCTTGTTGTGCTCGCGCGTTACATGCAGATCCTGTCTGCCGACGTGTGCAAGGAGCTCGAGGGCCGGATTATCAACATCCACCATTCGTTCCTGCCGAGCTTCAAGGGCGCCCGGCCCTACGCCCAGGCCCACGCACACGGCGTGAAGATCATTGGCGCCACGGCTCACTACGTGACACCGGACCTCGACGAAGGTCCGATCATCGAACAGGATGTCGCCCGGGTCGACCACGGCTGCGACGTCGACCGGCTCGTTGCCGTGGGCCGTGACATCGAGGCTCAGGTCCTGGCCCGGGCCGTGCGCTGGCACGCCGAGCGCCGGGTGCTCCTCAACGGCGTCCGCACCGTCGTCTTCGCCTGACCAGCCGGTCATCCGACCGTCTGGTGCTCCAGAGGGCGCCGGCGAACGTCCGGAACGACGAAAGGCCGCCCACGATCGTCTACGGTTCACAGCGCCGAAGTGCGACCGGCAATTGGGGACGCGGCGTCGCGGGGCCCCATCGCCGGGCGCTCTTAGCGATGTGATTCGGGTGCTGCTGCAGTAGCACCCGAATCACATCCTTGAGAGCCGGCCGCGCCAGGGACCAGAACCGAGATCGAGATCGAGATCGAGATCATCGGAGCAGGACGGTGGCCCCGTCGCTGAAGGGGCCGTCGTGCAGCTCCAGATGATCAACGGTGACGTCCCGGGGGATGTCGAAGACAAGGGTGCCGCTCGCGGTCTCTCCCTCGGAGAGGTTTCCCCAGATACCCTCGGAAAAGGCGGCCCGCGACAGGAGCTGGCTGGAATCGTGGTCCGATCCGGCGCTGTCGACAAGCCGTTGCGAAGCCAACGACAGGTTCCGGGTCGAGCTGCCGACGTTGTGCGCGGTGAGCGCAACCAGGCAGTACTGGCCGTCCGGATGTCTGGTGATCAACGTGACCTTCAGCTGATCAACCCCGCACTGCACGCTCGTCACGGTGAACTCAAGCTGCCCGTCCCGGACCGGGACGCCGATCCCCGCCTTCGCGGACGGGGACTGGGACGGGGACGGGGACGCCGAGCCCGCAGCCGACGAGCTGGGGGCGGCGGACGGCCCCCCGCCCGAGTCGTTGCCGCGCAGGCTCCGCAGGGCCACCCAGCCGACCAGCAACAGGAGCACTGCGGCCAGGGCCAGCAGCCACCAGCGGCGTGGGCGCGGCGGCGCGGCAGGCGGGTACAAGGGAGGCGGGGCCTGGGCCGCGGACTCGGCGAACCGCGCCGGCTGCCCGAACCGGCCCAGCTGCCCGAACCGGCCCGGCTGCCCGAACCGGCCCGGCTGCCCGAACCGGCCCGGCTGGCCGGACTGGCCCGGCGGGCCCGGCGGATAGCCGGTCGCGAATGCCGGCGGGCCGAGGCGGGTCGGTGGCACGACAGCGGCCATCCGCTGCGTCCTGCCGAGTATCTGGTCGATCGGCGTGGACGCGTTGACGTCCGCGTTTCCCTCGACCAGCCGCATGAGCAGATCACGCGCGGCCGGTCGGGCCCGCGGATCCTTGGTCAGCGCGATCTCGACCAGCCCGCGCAGCGGCTGGGCGAGGCCGGTCAGATCCGGCGCCGCGTCCACGATCCGCTGCCCCAGACTCGCGTCGGCGGCCGGCCCGAAACATCCAGGTTCGGTGAACGGGTGGCGGCCCGTGCCCGCATAGCCCACCAGAAGACCCCAGGTAAAGATGTCCGCGGCCGGACCGACCGGATCGTCGAGGATCTGTTCGGGCGCCATCCACCCACTGGTCCCGAAGATCAGCCCCCGGTCGAGGTCATGGCGTACGGTAGCCGCGGGCTTGGCTATCCCGAAGTCGATGACCCTCGGTCCGGACAACGACATGATCACGTTGGCCGGTTTGAGGTCACGGTGGACGATCCCGGCGTGATGGATGGCTGTCAGCGCCGTTGCCACCCCGATCGCGGTACCGGCCAGGGTCGAGGCGGGCAGCGGGCCGTCCTCCATGACCACCCGGTCCAGCCGCCTGCCCTCGATGTACTCGGTGACGAGGTACGGCGGGTAGGCGTCCGGGTCCGCGTCAAGCACCGAAGCCGTGCAGAACGGCGAGACCCGCCGGGCCGCCGCAACCTCATGGCGGAACCGTTCCCGGAAGTCGTGGTCGGCCGCGAGGTCCGGCCGGATCAGCTTGACCGCAACGTGGCGGCCCGCCGTGTCCCGACCGAGATAGACCGTGCCCATGCCGCCGGCGGCGAGGCGACTGTCCAGCACATACCTGCCGACCGATACCGGGTCGTCCGCCTGTAGCGGCTCCAGTGGTTCCGCCGTCGCTCCACCCCCCGCTCGACCTGGCCGTGTCATGCCCGCCGCCGTGCTGGTGCCCGCCTGCTCATAACCCCCCGCTCATAACCACCCGCTCACGGCCCGCCCGCCGGTGGTCCGGCCAGCCTGTGGCCCGCCAGCGTGTGGCCCACCGACGTGTGGCCCGCCCGTACACGGCTCCCATCGTCACTCATCCCAGGCCCAGCGCGGGCGCAGACTCCCCAACAACCAGCATGCTCTCGAAGGACGAGCGGCGCGGCATACCGGACCGCCCGCCCGCGCGCCGCACCGCGAGCGCCTGGTGGATCTGGGCCTGGCCGGCTTCGAACATCAGCGCGGAGGCGGCCATGTACAGCCGCCATACCCGGGCCCGGGCCTCACCGACCTCGGCCACGGCATCGGCCCAGTGCGCCTCAAGGTTTCCCACCCAGGCGCGCAAGGTCGGACCATAGTGTTCACGCAGATTCTCGCTGTGCCAGAGCTCGAAACCAGCCGCCTGCATGACACTGACGAGCACGCCGATCTCGTGCAGTTCACCGTCGGGGAAGACATACCGCGCGACGAAGTTACGCCCGGCCGGCAGCGGCAGCGGTCCGAGCCGCGGACGGTTACGCGCCTGCCCGGCAGGGTCGCCGGGGAAGGCGATGCCATGGTTGAGCAGCCGGCCCGCAGGCCGCAGCAGATCGAACAGGTAGCGGAAATAGACCGGCAGCATCGCGGCGCCGACGTGCTCCACCATCCCGATGGAACTGATCGCGTCGAACGGACCGTCGCCGACGTCCCGGTAATCCTGTAGCCGGATCTGGATGCGGTCGGCGAGACCCGCGTCGGCGATCCGCCGCCGGGCCAGGTCTGCCTGGTTCGGCGAGATGGTGACGCCGACCCCCTCGACTCCGTGGTGCCGCGCGGCGTGAAGCAGCAGACTGCCCCAGCCGCAGCCCACATCGAGCAGACGCATCCCGGCGCGCAGACCCAGCTTGCGACAGACCAGCTCGTGCTTGGCGTCCTGCGCCGCTGCGAGCCCCACGTCGGGCGCCGCCCACAGGCCGCACGAGTACGTCATCGCCGCACCGAGAACCTGCCGATAGAAGGCGTTGGACAGATCGTAGTGATGGGTGATGGCGGCGACGTCCCGCGCCCGGCTGTGGCGGCGGCCCCGCGGCCTCGCCTCGGCCGTGGGTGGTGGTGGGGGCAGGGGGCCCAACAGGCGCAGCAACGTCGCCGCCGCGCGCAGCACGGTCGGCGTCACGGTCTGGACCCCAAGGTGGCTCCGCAGATCGAGGGCGTCGAAAATGTCGCCTTCGACGTCGATCTCTCCGGCCACATACGCTCGCGCGAAACCGAGTTCACCGGGACGGAACAGCACCCGCCGCGTTGCCTCCGGCGTCCGCACGACAACCCTGGTCGGGGTTTCAGGCCCGAGGACCGTCCCGTCCCACAATTCGATCCGTACCGGTGGTTTCGGCCCGACGAGGCCCGTCAGCAGATCGATCACAGCACGGGACACCGCGGTTGTGCGCACGGCGGACCCCGAAACCGCGGTTGCGGGCACACCCTGGCCCGGGATCGCGGCTGCGGGCAGATCGGCCCTGGCCGAGTCAGTTCCGGACACTGCAGCGTCACCCCGGTTCACTGGCACCTCCGCACCGACCGCATCCGGTGCGGCGGGAACCCATCTCGCCGCGCGCTCGGCTCACCCCCATCATCGCTGTCGGTCACGGTTGCGTCCCGTCATGGCCCCGTGTCGGGACGCAACGCCAGCCCGGGATCAGGTCCTGGGCTGCGTCAGGTCCTGGGCTGCGTCAGGTCATAGACCGTCTGCCCACCGACGGTCCTCGCGGTGAAGGTGCTCTGCACCCAGGATGTGATCCCGCTGCTGCCGCGGCCGCCGAAGCCTCCGCCACCGCCGAAACCGCCACCCGAAATGTAGTAATGGATGTTGTGCTGTGCGACGTACTGTTTGAACTCGGCGAGCGTCGGTGCCGGGTCACCGCCGTTGAAGCCACCCATCGCCATAATCGCGGTACCGCTGGCAAGCTCGAGCGATCCGGCCGTCTGGGATCCCGACGTTGCCGCAACCCAGCGGTAGCCCTTCTGGCCGTTCCTCAGCAACTGGACGAGCTCGAAGTTGGCGCTCTCCCCGGCACCGAAACCAGCACCGAAACCGCCGCCGCCCTGCCCGCTGCCTGGCTGTCCGCCGGCACCGGCGCCGGGGCCAAAACCGGGGACGTTCCCGCCGCCGAAGAATTGGCTTCCCCTCGTGCCGGGGAACCCACCACCGCCGGCCGTAGCCGGCCCGGCCGTCGGGATCGCACCCATGTGCGGCGTCGAGGCGGTGTCGAGGGCGTATGCGGCCGACGGCGCTGCCAGCGCGATCGCCACAGCCGTGGCCACAGCCGTGGCCACACCCGCCACGGCGACGGTGGCCCACGGACGACCAACCAACCGACGACCGACCAGGCGAGGACCGACCAGCAGGGCGAGAGCGGCGAGAATCGCGGCGACCAGCACGACGAACCGCAACGCCGGGTACCAGCCGGGGCTGCGGTCCAGCAGCACGAACGCCCACCCGCCGGTGACCCCGACGGCGACCGCCATCAGCGTCCGGGCGACCCGAGAGTTCCGCGCCCGCCACAACGCGGTGCCACCGAAGGCCACGACGCCGGCGATTCCCGGCGCCAGCGCAACCGTGTAGTACGGGTGGATGGTGCCGCTCATATAGCTGAACACGACACCGGTGGCCAGCGTCCACGCGCCCCACAGCAGCAGGCCGGCGCGGACGCGGTCGGTGCGCGGCGCCGCACGGGTGACCCACAGCCCGCCCAGCAGGACGATCAGTGCGGCCGGCAGCAGCCAGGAGATCTGAGTACCGAACTGGCTGCCGAACATCCGGTGCCAGCCGGTCGGACCGCCGAACATCCCACCGGGACCGGCGCCACCACCGCGGCCTGCGCCACCGAACCGACCACCGGCGGGCGTCCCCTGCAGATACTGGGCGATGGCGGCCGGAAGCTGCCCACCGGCCTGACCGCCGGGGCCGCCAGCCCCACCGCCGTTTCCACTGCCGCCGAAGATCCGTCCGAGCCCGTTGTAGCCGAAGGTCAGCTCAAGGAAACTGTTGTTGGTCGAGCCGCCGATGAACGGTCGGGCATTCTTCGGCCACAACTCCACGGCCGCCACGAACCAGCCCGCGGCGACCAGCACTCCGCCGACGCCGGCCAGCAGGCCCAGCAACCGCCGGCCGATCGAGGTCGGAGCTGCCACCAGGTACACAAGCCCGAACGCCGGTACCGGCAGGAACGCCTGCATCATCTTGGTCAGGAAGGCGAACCCGACCGCCACGCCCGTCAGGGCGATCCACCGGTAGCTGCCGTCCTCGGTCGCGCGCACCACACAGTAGGCGGCGATGACCAGCAGCAACGTGAGCAGCGCGTCGGGGTTGTTGAAGCGGAACATCAGCACGGCGACCGGTGTCAGGGCCAGCATGGCGCCGGCAACAAGACCCGCGCACGGCCCGATCCAACGGCGAACCGCAAGATAGAGGATGCCCACGGACGCCACGCCCTCCAGCGCGTCCGGTACGAGCATGCTCCAGCTACTGAAGCCGAAGATCCGCCCGGACAGGGCCATGACCCACAATGACGCCGGTGGCTTGTCCACGGTGATGAAGTTCGACGAGTCGAACGACCCGAAGAACAGCGCCTTCCAGCTCTGCGTTCCGGCCTGCACCGCGGCGGCATAGAAGCTGTTTGCGTTGCCGGACGCGCCGAGCCCCCACAGGTAGAGGACCGCGGCCGTGGCCAGCAGAACGAGCAATGCCAGGCGCACCCACCAGGGGTCCGCGGCGTGCCCTCGCAACTGCCGGGGCAGGCGTATCGCGGGCGCGCCCGGCGTCGGACGCGAAGGCCCGTCCGGCGCCTGCGGCGATCCGTCCCCGCGCTGCTCGGGGAGGTCGACGTCGGGCCTGACCGACCCCCAGTCGAGGTCGCCGACGTTCGTGGTCATTGCGTGATCTCCTCGATGTGCCGATCTGGCCGACGTTCCGTTGCCGATGGCGGACGTCCCGGTGCTGGCGGTGCTGCCGTCCTCACGTAAGAGTTACCGCCGACACGACGAAGGTCGCGGGTCTGGCCGAGCCCGTGGCGGAACTACCGCCGGTGGTGCCACCACCCGAACCGCCCGACTGGTCGTCGCCGGGTACGCCGGCTGACGGAGCGCCACCGGATGCGCCGGCTGACGGAACTGAGCCCCGGAGGTCCGCCGTGCACTGTCGGAACGCCTCACGGACCGTTGAATCTGTCATGTCCGGGCGGGGCTGCCCGTTGCTGCCGTCAAGCGTGATGCCCTTGTCCTTCAGGCACGCCTGGAGTTTCTCCAGATCGATCGCAGGCCCGTTGCCGCCCCGGAACCGACCACCGCCTGGGAATCCACCACCGGGCAACCGTCCGCCCGGGAATTCACCACCGGAGAATTGACCGCCTCGGGTCCCGTAACCGGAAAGCCCGTCCGCGGGAGTCGAATCGTTCGCGGCCTGGCTGGTGCCGCCTCCCCCGCCGGCTGCGGCCATGACAGCTGCGCTGGTACCCAGCACGACGGCGAGTACCGCGACTGCGGCAATCAGGCCACCGCGCCGGCTGAGTCCTCGGCCGGCCCGCACAGCGGGCGCCACCGTCGTGGGCCGATCCGCCGACCCGCCTGTCGACCCGCCTGCCGGGTAGGGTTCGGGCCGGCCAGAGCCGACCCACCAGGGCGCGTCGGCCTGGGCCGATCCGAGGACATCCACGGACGTGGCCATGGGGACGCTGCGGATGAGCGCGGCCACGTCGGCGACCGACGACGCGGCGCCGACCAGCTGCGGCCGCGCCGCAGCCCCCAGATCCGGCGGCACATCGACACCCGGCGGGGTGACCAGCACCAGGACGGCGCCGGCGGGCCTAGCCGTGAGCGTCGCCAGCAACTCCCGCTCGTACATCGTGACGACGAGGATCATCTGTAGCGGCGATCGTGGCCGGTGCCCGAACAGGTCCGCACCGGCCGGTTCCGCCGGTTCCGCCGAACCGACTGACAGTTGATCATTTAGTTGATCATCGAGCCGTTGTCCGAAGGGTGGCTCGGCCGACGGCGTCAGGACGTCATAACCGGGTCCGAGCGCCTGGGCCAGCACGCCCGGGTCGGCGGGGAGACTCGGGCTCACCCACACGTGTGTCATGTGCATACCGTGGCGGTCGCGCCTGAGGGGAAGCTTTCGGAAACCTTGGGATGTCCTTGTGGATCGCTGTGACACACCCAGATCACGGCAGGTCACCGACCCGCGGACCCCGCCGGCCTGACACGTCGATCCGGCCGGCGGACCCGCCGACCGGTCATCATGCAAGCAGAGCCGACATCGCGATCGCGCTTGTGTCGCCCTATTCTTTCGGGACGGTCGGGCAACTCACTCAGGAAGCATGCCGTAACGTTCAGCAAGCGAACAAAAGGTTGAATTACCTCGGTTTCGACGGAGCACTACTTGCAGTAGCCTACGGTACGGCGCTACCACAACCCCATTTTCCAGGTCAACAAAAATCTCATTCCATACCTGCTCGGGGGGAGAGTTGTCAATGCTGCGTCGCCGTTGCCGTTCATATCCGATCTTGGCGAGCACGAGGTCGGCGGAAGAATCCGAGGTGAATACCCGGGAAAGAGCTAGGATAAATTCTTGCCGATCATCTTCCGAAAGCTTAATATCGTCCTGCGGACCGCACACGATTGATGGCACTGGATTCTTCGGCTTCGGCGTGCGCGGGAGGTCGGTGAACCTGTCCTCGACCAGCGCGGCAAGAGTCGCACCGATCATAGGCGCCAATCCCACGAGCTGCGCGCGAGAGCCGCTGACCACCGTGACCTGATGCTGACGGACGGACCGTGCCAACTCACCGGCATGCCGGGCGATATCGGCCCGTTCCTCCCCACGGACGCCAAGTGGGAGAATCCTGCGGATCAGTCGATCGAGGTCGCGGGCGGCGGCACCGAGTTGAGCGGCCGTCTCCCGACGTACCATCACCATGTCGAGAGTTGGATCTTTTTGGACCTGGAGAGCCAGTTCAACTGCGCGCAACAGGCCATGCACCGCGAAGAGGTCTGCGCTTCTATTATACATCCACTTCTGCGTCTGAAGCACCAGGGCCAACTCGGTGAAGAAACCCCCAACAAGAACGATCATTCCAATGGGCAACCAGAGCTCAGGCGTGACAGTCGTTGCGCCGATCCTCCATGGTTTGGCCCCAAGCATTAATCCAAGACTTCCAAGCGCCAACCCGATGGACGACAGGATAAAAACAGGCATCAACAGAAACAGCGTCCGCCATACGAGCCTGCGACGACGAGCATCGGCAGCGATGAGCTCGGCTGCAGGGAAGACCGTGCCCGATCTTGAGAGAGCAGTCGCCACCGGCTCGACTCTGGACACCGCTCTCCTGGTCGCCCACCGGCGAGTGCCGCGCGGCCGCATGCTCACCCAAGGGACAAGGGTCAACGCAGAGCCGAAAACACTCAGAGCAGTAACCATGACGAGGACGCCGAGATAAAGCAGCGTGTCGCCGGAACCAGCAGAACCCGACGATGATCCCGCAGCAGCTGGCATAACCGCGAGCACAACCAAGCCGCTCACGATATCCACCAACGAGTCATCGTGCCTCCGCCCCTGCCCGTTCCACCATTGTTCTCAACGCCGCCTTATCCGACCGTGGGGTGCCAAGAGCGTACTGCCTCGTACCACGATAGACCGCCCACGCGTTGTAGCCACAGTCCACCTCGCGATAACTCAAAATCATGAAGATCTACAACGATAATGGGCGAGGGCTGCCTTCACTGCCTGGCCGGCATGCTGGTCGGCGATGGCCTTCGCGGTCAGCCCCGCAGCGGCCGGCTGGGCCGGCGCTCAGCCGCGCCCGGCCGGGTTCAGCTCGGCCGGCTGGGCCCGGTGCTGACTCCCCCGGCGCGACCGCTTCCCGAGCGATCTCACGGCCTTTCTCGACCACTCCCGAGAACCTGGAATCCTGTACCAGCCCGGCGCTGTCCGGGAATTCCCCCACCGCACCCTCCAGCCTCATCCCGCAAGAAGCTTGAACCGGCCCTGCCGCCATTGATCGTCCCTGTTAATCGCGGAGCGAAGCCACCAGACGACCATAGCCGTCCGATCTGAACAGGTCGACCGACTGCCAGCGGCGTAGCCTTTCCGGAACCTCGCACTCCTCCAGGCGCACCGGGATCAGGAAAATCGACCCTTCAGGTTGCTCATCGGCAAGATTGAGCGCCAGCTTGATCTCCTTCTGAACGAAACCTCGGCTCGTCACCCACCGCTCGGACAGAAAAACCAGCACGACCGTCGATTGATCAATCGCCTTTCGGATCTCGTGCTCCCAGTCCTGACCCGGTCGGATATCCTCGTCGTCCAGCCATGGCGACAGCCCGTCTGCGCGCAGCTTCGAGTAAATCTCCCGAACCCGATCCTTGTCAGCCTTTGAGTGGCACAGAAAAATTCCCGACCGGTCAGCCGAACGGACGTCGTTCGGGTCGGGATCTTTCGCGCGGTCCGGCTGAGCCGGTGCCGGTGTCACCGATGGCGGGTTCGGTCCCGGCGGTGTATACGGAATATCAGGAATCTGACCTTCCGTCAGGGCGATTAGAATTTCTCGGATCATCGGTAACAGATCTACAACCTTACTGGATGGAGCAGTGAGCGCCGTGACCTGAAGTTTCCTGATGGCTTCAGCCAGTTCGTCGGCATGCTTGGCGATATCTGGACGACTCTTTCCGCGATAGTTCCCCGCCGGGCGCGTCCTGCTGATCATCCGCTTCATGTACCCGGCGGCGGCACCCAGCCGGAAAGCCACGTCCCGCCGTACTATCGTCATGTCCAGGCTGGCGTTGTCGCGAACCTTGATCAGCAGTTCCATGACTGACAGCAGACAGTCCACGGCAAAGAGATCGGAATTCTGGTTGTAGGCCCATTTCTGGATCCGGTTGACCAGGAAAATCTCGACCAAGAATCCCGCACAGAGCTCGGCTGTGACGAAGAAAGGCCAGCTGGGAACAGCTGGGTTCATCCATGGAGCCGTAACCCAGAGCTCCCACCCGGATACACTCGAGAAAAGGGCGAGCCAAATGATCAGAACGGGTAGCACGAGCATCCATTCGCGCCATGCAATTTGGCGGCGACGTGCATCAGCTGCTTTCAACTTAGCGGCGGGAAAGGCCTTTCCGTCGGTCGAGAGAACAGCTGCCACCCGATCGATCCTAAGACCCGCCTTCCTTGCCGCCCACCCACGAATGTGACCCGGTCGATAGATGATCAACGGGACCCATGCCAGCATCCAGGCAAGACCGCCAAGGTCAACAGCTACGATCATCCTACCGACCATAAACAACAGGCCGACAGCAGAGGTCAGCCCGCTGGGCACTGCCGCTGCTGACGTGACAGCAAGTGCACCGGGTCCACTTCCCGCCCACACCACCGACAACTCACCTCCCCGGGTTCCGTACCGGCGCCGTCCTCCACACCACCGCGTGCCGCCGACGGGACACCGAGACGTGCGGCGGCAACCACGGTAAATTGTGGCGAACAGGCGGTCACAACTTACCCCGGCACCTGACTGCCGGGGGTTGGCCACCCGCCAGTAAGACCGTCAACGACCCAGTGATCCCAGGGTGATTTGGAGCAAGGCCGGCCAGATCGATCAGCAGTGCCGTAAGCCGTCGCAGCCGGCGGAAGCTGAAAACAGCTCGTATTCTGCGTCACTGGTATAGTATCATCGAAAGATAGTTTCAAGATCGTACGCTACGCTTGGTAAGATCACTTAAAACGCATGAAAGTACACCCGCCCAGGCCGAGGCGCCAATCTTCTCTTCACTCGGATTGGAGTTTGATGCAGTCGCACAATGACAATTACGGACCGAGTGACTCACCACCACTGGTCGATTCCGACGCCAGCAGCGGTGAGCCGTGGGACGACTCTCCGGCTCAGGGGCCCGAAGTGCCCAGTCAGGAGGACACGGAGGCGACAAGCCAAGTGCCTTTCGACGCGCCCTTTCTCGTTGATGCTTTTGAGCAGTTACGAGGCTCGGTCGAAAAAATGTACGCCGTCGTCGACCGACAGGCAGGATTGATCGACAAGCTACACGAAGAAAACGAACGCCTGCGGCGCGGCGAATTCGACCGCATGCTCGATCCGATCGTGCGGGATCTCATTGCACTCTCCGATACGTGTCTCCGCACTGCACAGGCGTGGCTGGCCAGATCGTCGACCACACCGGCGGATACCGCACAGGTACTCGATAACGTCGCCGGCGACCTGACCTTGATCCTGGAGCGGCAGGGCATCGAAGTGTACGAACCCGCGGCGGGTACGCCCTTCGACCGGAAGCAGCAGCGATCCGTACGCACGGAAACCACATCCGACGAAGCCAACGGCGGGATGGTCGCAGCTACGCTCCGACCCGGGTACCGAAACGGGGCACGCACACTCCGGTTCGCTGATGTGGTGGTTTGGAAACACGTCCCGGCTGAGGCGAGCTCCGAACAGTGGGCATGACCGTGTGAAACACATCCCACGGTCATGTTCACAGCGTGGGGGGTCTCGTCGCGAGCCACGCAATTAACAGGATAGACATCGCAAGCACTGCCGTACTCGTCAAGATGAGCAGTATTCCCGCCGTCTGGCGTCCGCGTACGATGATCCGGGGAATATCATTCACTGCTTCTTCCTCCGTCCTTGTGTCGTGAGCAGCCACGACACGGGGTCGCTCGGGTCGTCGTTCCGGAATTTCGTGCCGGTCCGTCCACTGGTGTGTTCCTGAACGACGAAGGCGTCCAGAGCGCTGATCGCAAAATAGTTATGCTCGCCGAAGGTGCTTTCGATGTTTGCCACCAGGCTGCGTTGGCCGGCAGTCGTGATAAGCCAGTCGCGCACCGCTGTGGACCGTTCCTCGCGGGCGGGTTCTCTACCCGCAGTATTGACGAGCGTCTCGTACGGATGGGGGTAGTCGTCCAGACCGACCAACGCGTCGGTCTTGGTGATGGTAACCGCGACCGCAAGGTTCAGGTGACGATCGACCTTAGCCCGGCGATGTTCCCGGAGACTCTGCACTACGCGCCCGAACACCTGTTCTGGCTCAACAACCGACGGATGAACGGCGGACAAGACTGCCGTGCCCGCGGCGCTGCGTACGTCGGGAAACGCGAACGGATCGATCACGAAGACAATGCCGTGGGTGAAGCCAAGGAAGTGAAAACCTGCGAGCCCACCGCGCACCTCCTTGTGCTCGAACTTCTCACCCGCGGCGTCGTAGAAGTACAAAAGCCGACGCCTTGTCGATCCCGTGGGACCCACATAGACGTTGTAGGCGCGCGGGCGAGCCACTGCCTGCGTCGCAGCGATCGCCTGCAGGGAGCCCGCTTCCAGCGCGGAGCGTGCCCGGGCGAACTCTTCTTTCGCCCGTTGGTCCGCGAACTCGAAGCCGAATCCTTTTTCCCCAGCGCGGACACGGGCTTCCATACGCGCCATCACCGACATCATGAAAACAGTCTTCCCGGCCCGTCGGCCCGCTACTACCGGGACATGAAAAGTCGGCGCTGTCATGCCTTTCACCGGCAGCTGCTGGTTGCATTTGTTGCAGTAAGCTGGAAGCTTCCATTTTCCGCCCATCAGCAGGGTGGGCAAAATCTGGCCACACCGGCACAGTCGATGGAAGACGCCGAGGGAACCGGGCACGAGCTTGCGGTGCAGACCGGGTGTCTCCGGCCGACACGATGGGCAGGAATAAACCGGGGAGGTGACCCTGCGGTGACATGTCTGGCATTCGAGGGTGATTCCGCGTATACCCAGCATAGTATGCTCGATCACCCGCATCACTCCGGCCACGAGCAGCGACCCGGCAATGGTGAGAGTGAGTACGACCAGGTAGAAGACAGACACCAAGGCCACGACCGCGGCCGCTACGGCGAAACCGATCACGATACCGGCAAGAGCACCGAAGAACGGGCCGGCTCCAAGAATTCGCACCGGTGTCGGGTAGGGCCGTTGACGGGTTTCGAGAATGCGGCTCAGTAAGGGCGTCGGCGGCAGACGCCCCCCGTTCCGGGATTGGGTCGGACCGCCGAAAATCCGCTGCTGACCTTGCTCCGAGGCGTCCCGGAGAACAAAGAAATAATCGTAGAAGACTGGGCCGAAATAGTAGGAGCGATAGGCAGGTTCACGGGTCTGCGGCTCGCCCGAAGCAAGTGGCGGGGGCGGCAGAATATTAATGTTACCGATGGACCCGGCGCCTCGGTATACCGTGTGTGCAGCGACACAGAATTCGATCCAGAAAATCGAGGCTGCTAGTCCAGCGGCTCCTAGAAAAGCGAATGGTGCCAGCAGCGTGAATGACAGGTAAAGACCTACTATCGCAGCAGAGAGCATAAAGATGTAGTAAATGACAACCTCCCCCTCACGACTGATGCCCAGTCGTCATTTTTCGCCCGACCGGCGTCGGATCCGGCCGAAGATCGATCTCAGGTTGGATGCCCGCCAGTGTGCCCACCAACTCGCCCAGTCATTTCGCCAGGTCGGGTCGAGCGCATAGTCGAGCCGGTGCAGACGGCGCGAGAGCGCTCCCATCTTGATCCCAACCTGGTCGAGGTCGCGCTTGCGCCACCGGGCTATTCCCCTACGCAGGGTCTGATCCATCAGTTTCACACCGAATTCATTCTTCTGGGAAAACGCGAGCCAAACCGGGATGATGAGAGCGAGGTCGGCCGGGGTACCCGAGTCGACTGCCACCGCGGCCCGGCGAGAATAGGCGGTGCAGAATTTTCCACCGCCCTTCTTTTCAAGCTCTGTGAGGTTCTGCAGGTGGTATTCGGCATCACCCACGTGCAGCAGCCAGTCCGCGATTGCGTCGAGCAGCCAGCCGCCGACTGCCTGGACCGTCCGCGGGTAGAGCTCCACAGCCGCGACCGCGGCGGTGGAGCTCTTCTTCGATGGCGACGGCCCCGTGCGGAAATGGGCGCCGTACTGGATGGCCAGGACAGTGTGCTGCGGCCCGGTACCGAGGTCTTTCAGGAGGAATGCATCATGCTGCGCGAGGCGCGTTGCCAGCGCGCAGTCATGTTCAGTGAGACCATCGGCACTCTCTGCATCATTGACTAGCAGCTGATAGAAACTGTCGGGCAGTTTCGTCGCCGCCACGGTGTCAATATCGAGGATGTCTAGAAGGTCCAGTGCCTCCTGCGGAGTCGGCAGCGAGTCCGGCCAGAGGATATCGGTAAAGAGTTTGACAAGGGATGCGGACGGTTCGCCGTGCGTGGCACCCAACGCGTTCCGGAAAGCTTCAACCTTGTCACCACCGCCGATGTGTGCACGCACCAACGCAACCGCGATGTGGACCCGCGACGACCGCGGTGCAACCCGCGCGAGGAAGTCCGCTGCGGCTGCCGGCATTGACCGCACTACCGTTGCCAGGGCTTCGTCGTCCGAACTGATATGACGTTCAAGCGCCGCGACGAGGCGGGCGGCGAGCTCGCCGTGTGCGAGGTGAGCGGCAATCTCGTCCCACGCTTCGGGCGAACCGGAGCGGGCGAGCACAGGTCCGATCGCATCAGCTATCCGTGCCTGTTCCGCGGCCGAGCATGATCCGACAACGAAAACGACGACCCGCACCAGAGCGAGGATGCTCGGGTTGGCGGAGCTACTTAGTTGGCCATGCAACCAGTTGGAGACGACTGTCTCGAGAGACGCCCGGGTCAGATCGGGCAGCCACAGATCGTCGGACGCCTGCCCGGCGACGACCGAGTTCAGGACTGCGCGCAGGTAGATGGCCTCGATAGCCTGCTGCGGCAACTCGCCCGCCTGCGATGTCTGCCGCAGCAGGCGGGACCAGCGTGCCAGCTCCCCGAAGGGTGCTCCAGCGAGAGCCGCAGCCTCAGCGCGTGTCCACACATCAGCCTGGTACGCAGCGGGAAAGCGCCGCAGGAGAAATTCGACAGCGTCGGCTAAATTCGTGTTCACGGGATAACCGGCGAGCATATGCCAGCCGTCGATGAACACGTCGAGCTCATCGGAAGCAATGGGCGGGGTAGCACGTCCGGCGTGTTCGACGATTGCCAGGACATCGGTGGCGGACGCCCGCCAGACAGCAGTAAGGGCAGCGGCGTACCTGCTGGCGCCCGTCCGGGGATCGTCGTCGATCGGACCAGGGCCAGTCAGGTCGATGAGTACGTGCGGGTCGTACGGACTCGGGATGACCGTCACGTCCGGGGTGGTGGCGACGAGTAGGAACTCCCCGCCGGTGGGTACGGCGGCAAATGTCGAGAAGGAGATGTCCCGCGCGAGGCCTTGGGGCAGTGAGCGAACCACAGCGCCGATCCAACGAGCTGCGTCCCGCGAACTCGGAGTAACGACGATCACCCGCCGGCCGCCAGGCAGCAGAGCGTTCGTAACGGCGTCGAGTAGCGCTCCGAAGATGTCGAGCCGGCGGCCGATGAGCAGGAAATTCCGTAGCTGCTCAGGCTCGGCGAAACCGCTCGGCGTAAGACCCCCGACGTTGGGCAGGGTGCCTGATGCCGGTGACGTCTGGACCCATAGCCGAGATTCCCAGAGTTCGATGGGTAACAGCCCACCCAACTCCGCGGGATCGTCGAGGACGAGGGCGTGGGCGAAGTAATTCCCCTGCCGACCGGTGAAGTCGGTCCCCACGTAGACGCTACGAAAGACAACCGTACCGGCATTCGACGCGATGTAACCGAAGCTGACCGGGCACCGCCGGATCTCCTCGACAGTGGGCTCGAGGGGAAATCTCGGCGGCACGTGGTAGGCGCTGAGCTGGATCGCCAGGTCCTCCAGGCGTTCGGGGATACCGGACGTCGCAGCGCTTATCTGGAATCCCTGGATACCGTCACGGCCTGTTTCACACGACGTGTAATGGAGCTGATGGATCATATCTTCGCCTCCCCGGGCCGAACGAAGCCGAAGCGGTTGAGCAGCCACAACATGGGATCCTCGACCCGCAGCGGGCGAATTCCCGAGGGTGAGATACGACCCTCGGCGGGAGGTGCCGTACCGAGCGCCGACATACCGAAGAACCGGTAAACGGAAAAACTCGCCTCGATGCTGTCAATAAATCCTTCGCCGTACCACTTCTGAATCCACGCCCGCACTTCCTCGTGCACCAACTGACCGTCGGCCTCATCGTAGTAGCCCGCATGCTCGGCCTGGCGGCGCAGCGACGACTGATCCGGAAGGATATCGGTAAGAGTATCGATCTTTGACAGGACGACTGCCAGCGGTGTATCGACACGTTTACCCGGTCCCAATTTCCGTTGCTCTCGCAGCAACGCCCCCAGCCGCTCGAGGACATCTACCTGACGCGTCGCGCCACGCGGGTAGACGGTCGTGCTGACCGAGTCCCGGACGTTCGGCATCTGCAGCGGGTCAACAATCATTATGATGCCGGCGGCGGCGTCAAGGTAGCGCGCCAGCCGGCTCATGAATCTGGCCTCAAGGACATCCTCGCCGGAGGTGTCGAGAAAGACCATCATGGCGATCGCCATACGGTCACTCCATCGGCGCGCGGCGCCAGGAAACTTGAGCGTGAACAGCAGCGGATCCAGCCGCTTACTCCGGCGGATCGAGGCAGTCATCTCCAGCGTGACGCCACGTTCGAACATGGGAACTCGAAATACCTGGTCGTAATGGGCGCGGGACGCGTCGCCCACGAACTCGACAGCCATCCCGTTGAAGGCCGATCCGACGCGGTTCTTCAACTCCCGCACGAGGACCCCGACATACACGCTTTTCCCCGATCCGGACGCGCCGATCAAGGCGATCGGCCTGCTACCGGCGGCGGTCACGACGTAGTCATATTCAAGATCGTTATGACAGTGGGGGCACAGGTGGGTACGCTGCGCAATTTTCCCGTGCGGACACAAATCCTTCTTACGGGTTGTGGGCGTGAACACCTTCGGCAGCGAAATGGTCCGGTTCTCCTGGCCACGGAACCGGGAGAGCTCGACGTCGGGCTCCTCGCCGCATTCTTCCGGACAGCGCCGGCACAGGCTTTTCAACGGCACCGCCTCAAAGCAGAATGGGCAGTTCAGTTGGGCCATGGCTTCCCCCATCGGCACATCTCGTCTTGTTCCACTATCCGATTTCCAGGTTCCGGGGATCAGCCGGAACCAACTCGACGGTCCCGATCCCGGCCTCGGCCGGAAATACCCGTAGAACGATCGGGCGCGGCGTGTTCCTGAACTGGTCGAGGTCGAACTCCTGCTCGATACGGGCGGCGCCGTCCGCAGCCGCGACGGCATCGGCAACTCGGTCACCGTCGGACGCATCCAGCGGCGCGAGACGCGACCGCGCGACAAGCCGGACAGGGGGCAGGCTGCTCCCGTCAACGGATTCCACGATCAGGCGGTAACGTCGCGAACCGCGCGCACCGATCCGCCTGCCAAGTGGCTGGACGTCATAGCGTGCGCGGCCGCGAACACGCTCCTGAACGACGGCGGGCGGGCCGTAGACCGGCGTTCCGGACGCGTGTGCGGCGGCGCAGACGATGAAGGTGTGGTTACCAGACGCCAATGGCACTTCGACCCCGCGTTGTGCGTAGGTGGCGAGGGTATACCGGCGGTAGGTTGCGCCACTGTCGTCCAGGCCTGTGGGCGCACCACCCCGCTTCCAACCGACCACCACCTCCGGAGCGCCCTTAGGCCACTGCCAGGTCAGCCGGACTGTCGGGCCGAGCCGGACCGCACGCAACCCAAGCACCGGCGGGAGGCGGGTATCCATCTCGCACGCCTGACCCACAGCAATTAGATCATCCAGGACGGTGAGAGGCAGCAGCCAGTACTGACGTCCGTCGCTCGGGACAGCGGCGTGCAGCTCACCGGGGCCGCTCGACAGCACCGATGTCAGCTCGTTTCCAGCCGATCGAAGCGATGTCGTTGCCACGACGGAGCCCGGTCGCAGGTCGGGACGACGATCGAAGACTCTGACCTGGACGGTACCCCGCGCCGGCGGCGTCCAGCTCACGACGAGTGTCTCGCCGTCCTGCCCCACCGCGAGATCGCGAACCGGGTCCGGCCTCGACTGGGTTCTGGCAAAGCCGCTCCGGCCGTCGCTTGCCCTGACCTCGCCGTCGGGTAGCCGATACTCAGCCGCTACGCGGTACTCGTAGGCAAGGTCAGGTCGCACGTCGACATCGCGGAAGCTCGTCGAACCCGCGGTGATCCGCGTTGCGGCGGCGCCATCGTTCGATCGGGTGACCCGCGCGCTGTGGGCCCCGTCGGGCAGCCGCCATAGCCCCTCGACGAGGCCCTCGCCGCCGCGGATCTCCAGACCGGTGACCTCCCGAAGGATGACGACGCCCTGGTCGGTGCAGGCGCCTTCAGCCGAGGGGTTCCCATCGCGTAGCGTATAGACAGTGTAGAAAAGGCGCTGCCCGGCCGGCGGGTCGGCGTCGACCGCCTCCGTCTCGGCCACATCTTCGGCCATCGGCGTGCCCGCCGCCCAGCTCGGCGGTGACCCGACACCGCGCAGGACGCGGTATGTAATGGTCCCGATTTTGGCGTCGCCGGGAGACCAGCGCACAAGCACACGCCCCTCGTGCACGGTCGCACCCACCTGGCGCGGTGGCGCCGGTCGGCAGCGGCGTACCGCCTCGTCGACATCGGGCTCGTGACTGATCTTGGCTATCTGCTGGTATTCACCTACTGCTGCCTCTGGATCGCTGTCTTCCAACGCCCGGGCGTGGGCCAGCCGCTCATCGATTTCGGCCACCTGGTGGCGCAGGTGATCTCGCTGCTTATCGTCACCCGGTTGCAGGTGGGGCTGCGCGTCCAACAACGCCAGGGCCCCGCGCAGGTCGCGAGCTGCGAGGCAACCCTCGTAGGCGATCCGCCATGAGGCCACCGAGGACGTCGGTGCGAAACGGACCACGCAGACGATCGCATACGCCAGATCGTCGGGGTTGTCCGGCAGGTCGAGCTCTCGCAGATGGCCCGCAACGTCACTGGATCGGATGAGCGTCTGCACGGCCGCCTGCCCGAACGCCATGGCCTCGGTGAGTTGGCCGACCAGCTCGGCCCGTAACTGGCCGACCAGTTGATCCTCCCGCTGCCACGTCTTGACCCGCCCGAGGACCGTGGTCTCGGCGGTCAACGCCTCTCCGCTCGCTGTCTTGCTCAGCGCGGTCTTCCGGTCGGCCAGCTGAGCGGGCGTGACCGCCAAGGCAGGGAAACGCGCGAGCAGGTAGCTCCGGAGGGTTGCCTGGTCGAGCAGACCCAGGGCTCCACGCAGTTCCGACCATTCGCGAGGCAGCTCTCTGGACGCCGGCAGTGCGACCGGGTCGCGAATCGACAGGCGCAGCCCAACGAGTATCTCCGTGACCTCATCCATGGTGAAGCGGCCGGCGAACCGCTCCACCAGCGACGCGACGAAGGTCGCCGGCACGGCTGGGAGATCTTTCAGTTCGCCCCGCAGCACCGCAGCCAGAAAGCGTCGATTGGTCACCACCTGACTGCGGTGCGCAGCCCGTGCATCATCGTGCCGCAGCGTCTCTGTGGCAGCCTTGTGACGGTGTTTCAGGATCCTCGCGGCTACCGTGTAATGACCCTTGATCGTGTTCTTGTTGATCGCACGTTGAACCGCATCCGCCGCAACCGTGATTGTTTCCTCGTCATCCGTGTCGATAGGCAGCAGATAACAGCGAAAGAGATTGTCGGCCGGGTCCCAGCCGTGGCTGACCGGCCGAAGCACATCCTCCTCGAAACGCGCCGCGTCGAACGACCACGGTCTGGCCACCACCGCGTCCTCCTGCCTGGTTGTTCCTGCCGCCTCAGCACCACATTTATTTAATGATCTTGGGGAGAGGCTTGGCGAGCTCCGCTGCCGGCGCCTCCCCGGCAACCTTCAGTTCGATGTGCAGCTCCCGATTACTGGGGCCCACCGCGTGCACCCGCAGAATCGACTCGTCGCCGAGTGAGAACGTGACCTTCAACGGTTGGCCTGCGGGCTTGTTCGGAGGAAGTCCACTGAGCTCGGCCTCGGTCAGCACCTTGTTGACCGCGACGTCGTCGTTGAGGATGTCGGTGGCGGACTCGTAGATGGCCACGTCCACCGCGGTCTGGTTGTCGAAGAGCGTCCTGTAATCGTCCTTGTGCTCCGCCGGCAACGGATCATTGGGCCGGATGTGCCAGGATATATACCCATCTGTGTCGGACTGACTCCGGAACGTCCTGACCCCATAGCCTCTTGAGGTGATGTTGACGATGCGTGGCAGCGCACCGCCGAGAAACCCACCGGGCTCGCGGGCAAGCGGTTCGTCGGAACCGTACATTTCGTTGACCTTGCTGGCCGCGAACAGCGCGGCCCCTTTGGCAACGATCTGGTCGGGATCCTGGAGTTTCGGGTCGGGTAGATCGGGAAAGCGTCGGCGCAGCCGCTCGGCAAGCTTGGTCCCGATGATCGGAACCCTCGACATCCCGCCGACAAGGATCGCCTCGTCGATACGCGCCACACCCTTGTCACGAGCGGCATCGAGAACCAGATCAGTATAGTTCAGCGTCCGTTCAACGAGATCCTCGGTGAGTTCCTCGAACTCCTCACGCGTGACGTCGAATTTTGCCCGTACGGTATTCGCGGTCACACTCATTCCGTACTTCGCACGCCGGGACAGGTCCTGCTTGGCGGCTTCGGCCTGGAGGATAAGATCGCCGACGGCATCCGTATCCGTACGCGGGTCCCCGGCTTCAGGGCACTGCTCCTCGAACTTCTCAAGAAACAGGTCGATGAGCTTCTTGTCCCAGTCGGCCCCGCCGAGCTCGCGGTCGCCGCCGGTGGCAATGGCACGGATCTCCGCCGGGGACACCTTGATGACCGTGACGTCAAAGGTACCGCCACCGAGGTCATAGACCAGTACGGTCCGCTCGCTGCCCTGGTTGAGCAGGCCGTACGCGATGGCTGCCGCGGTAGGTTCGTTGATGATACTCAGGACATTCAGGCCCGCCTGCTCGCCGGCCTTCCGGGTCGCCTCGCGCTCGGCGCCCCCGAAATAGGCCGGGACAGTGATGACGACGTCGGCGAGCTGCCCGTTCGTCGACTGCTCGACGTCAAGGGCAGCAAGCGCGTCCTCTACTATGGACTTGAGGATCAGCGAGGAGATCTGCTGTGGGTAGAAATCCCGGCCGTCGATCTCAAGGAAAAAGTCGGCCTCGCCCATGTGCCGCTTGATGTGCTGCACCACCCGGTCAGAGTCACGGTGCAGCTCATTCTTGGCCGGTTTGCCGACCACGATGCTGTCACGATCCTCGAAGTAGACGACCGACGGCGTCGTGTACTCCCCCATGCCGTTCTGCAAGGCGACCGGCTTGCCGTACTCGTCGAGGTGTGCCACACACGAGTAGGTCGTGCCGAGGTCGATACCAAGCGTGGGGCGGTCCGCCATCGTTCACCTTCCAGGTTGTTGATCCGTCAGTAGGCCGCCAGCAACCCGCTCTGATCAGGGCGGCCGGTGGGGTCAGCGGCGATCGGTGTCGCTTTCGCCATCGTCAAACAGGAACGACGGAGAGATCCGGCGCTTCCCTCTGATCGGTGACGGTGTCACCCCGTCGGGCTCCAGATCGCGCGAGGGCGACGAGTTGGCCGGCGGCGGGTCGTCGATGCCGATCGTGGGGTCCGCCAAGGAGCCGACGGTCTTCTCCGTCACCCGCGGTGTCGGGAGTGCCGGTTGAAGAGCCCGGCCGGCCCGTTGCCGACTGAGTAGCAGGCCGGCGACCAGCAGAACAGCGAGCGCGCCCAACATCCCGCCAATCACCTTGGCGAGCGGGAATGAACCGCCTTCGGGCTGAGGAAGTGCAGCGACCGGTATACCACAGGATTTACTTGCAATCTGGTAAAGCTGTCGGAGCAGGTTGTCCGCACTGGAGGTGAAGTAGTCGTCGCCCTCCACGTATCCCGACACCCGGGCGATGTTTACCGCAGCGCCGGCCCGGAGGTCCACGCCTACCGCGACAATGCGAACGCCATCGCCCCGGATCCTGTCCGCAGTTTGTGCAGCGGCGCCCAAGGAGTCTGGCATTCCGTCAGTGACCAACACGATCACATCTGGCCGGAGTGTCCCTGCCAACGTGAGTGCCGCATCCCAGTTAGTGCTTCCGCCGGACGCGCTGAGACGGTTGATCGCTTCCTTCACCCGAGAACGACCGCCGTCGCCGCCAACATCGGTCGGCGGGACCGCCACGCTGGCTGTGGATTCGAAAG
>NZ_CAUVXP010000012.1:0-61269 GCF_963555955.1 Protofrankia sp. Cas3 | reverse complement strand
TCAGCCCATTCCCCGCTGATTTGACGGATGCCGGCTGGACCGGTTGGCGTCGCGGTTGGTCTCGGGGCGCTGCTGAGTCGCCACGGCTTGCGTGGGTGAGCTCTCTCGAGCCGATCGCAGGTAGGCGAGCACGGCGCGGACTCGGCGGTGGTCCTCGTCATCTGGTGGAAAGTCCAGCTTGGTGAGGATGTTTCCGACATGTTTGCTGACCGCGGCGTCAGAGACCACCAGGGTTCGGGCGATGGCCGCGTTTGATCGGCCCTCGGCCATGAGCGCGAGGACTTCCCGTTCGCGGGGGCTGAGAGGTCGAAGCGGGTCGTGGTGACGTTGCAGCAACCGCCGGATGACCTGAGGGTCGACGGCGGTGCCGCCGGCGGCCACGTTGTGCAGGGCATCGACGAATTCGGTGACGTCGCCGACCCGGTCCTTCAGCAGGTAGCCGATGCGACGACCGTCGGCGATGTTGAGCAGTTCGCTGGCGGTGTGCGGTTCGATGTACTGGCTGAGAACGAGGACCGCAAGGTCCGGATACGTCTTGCGCAGGCTGATGGCGGCGCGCAGTCCTTCGTCGGTGAAGGTGGGCGCCATCCGTACGTCGGTGACCGTGACGTCGGGCCGGTGTGTGTCGACGGCGTCTATCAGGGTCGTGGCGTCGTGTACGGCGGCTACGACGGTGTGCCCGAAGCGGGTCAGCAGCGTGGTGAGGCCGTCGCGCATGAGGGCGCTGTCCTCGGCGAGGACTACGCGTAGGCGCCGGTGGGCGGGCATGGTAGCTCCACGGTCAGTAGGGTGGGTCCGCCGGTGGGGCTGGACAGGATGACGGTGCCGCCGACGATCGCGCTGCGGTCGATCAGTCCGGTCAGCCCGCTGCCATTGCTGGGGTCGGCGCCGCCGATGCCGTCGTCGCCGATTCGGAGAACGAGGGTGTCACCGGTGAGGCTGCTGTGGATCCAGCCCCGCGTCGCTTGGCTGTGTTTGATGATATTGGAGATTGCTTCGCAGACCACAAAATAGCCGGTTGTCTCCAGGGCGAGTGGGAGCTTGCGGTCGAGGTGGACTGCGACGTCCAGGGGTACGGCGCAACGGTCCGCGGCGTCCTGGACCGCGGCGACAAGGCCCCGCTGGGTGAGGACCTGGGGGTAGATGCCGTGAATCAGGTCCCGGAGTTCGGTCAGAGTGCGCTTGGCCTGCTGGTGGGCGTGCGCGATGTGATCCGCGGCGGGTCCGGGGAGCAGGTCGAGGCGAGCCAGGCCGAGACTCACCGACAGGGCTGTCAGCTGCTGCTGCGCCCCGTCGTGGAGATCACGTTCGATCCGGCGCCGCTCGGCGTCGAAGGCCTTGAGTAGCCTCGCGCGCGAACGGGTGATCTCGTCGAGCTTGCCGCGGAGCTCGTAGTCGCGGGGAGCGAGAAGCTTGCGGGCCAACGCACCCTGAGCGACGGCGAACGCCGTGATCGCATAGACCGCACCGATCAGCAGCGGCAGGCCGGCGACGAACGCGATGAGGGCCTGGTTAGGCGTGCTGATGGTCATCCCCGGCCACAGCTCCCGCTGCCCCCCGGCGATCAGAACCGGCGCTGGCGCGGTGATCATCCCGAGTGACACGCCGACGGGTCCGAGGACCGCCGCCAGGTCGAGCGGCCAGAGCAGCGTGACCAGCAGCAGGGTGTAGACGAGTTCCCGCCAGGTGGCGGCTTCCTGTGCCCGGGTGCGTACCCAGCCGACGACGCCGCCCTGGTGCGGCGGACGATGCGGATCCTCGATCGGCCGCGGGTCGATCAGCCGCAGCCGCCATCGTTCGACACCGGCGATGGGCACTCCGACGAACGCCACCGCGGCCAGCATCGGCAGGCCGATCAGCACGGCAGACAGCACGCCCCCGACAATCAAGGTGGTGGTGAGGATCGCCAGACCGAGGGTCCCTGGGATGCATCCGGTCAGCAGGTACACCGCCGCCCGCCACGGCCACGCCGAGATCAGGAAGCGCCGCCGAGCCATCGCAGCGATCGGGCCCACCGGACAAGGGTAAGTCTGCGGCTGCCGCCGGACGATAGCTCCTGCCATACCGTCCTGGGTAGGGCGGGCCATACCTGAAGACGGGGTCCTGCCGCCGTGCCTGGCCCGGGTCCAGCCGGTTGGATGACCAGCATGAACGCGGTGCGGCTCGACGCGGTAACCAAGATTTACCGTTCCAAGGTCCAGACCACGACGGCGCTGACCAATGTCACGGTCAGCTTTCCGGCTGGCTCGTTCACTGCGGTGGTGGGACGGTCTGGGTCGGGCAAGTCGACGCTGCTTCACTGCGCCGCCGGACTGGACCGGCCCACCTCCGGCACCGTGACACTCGCCGGCATCGCGCTGACCGGGCTTTCCGAGACCGCGGTCACCAGGCTTCGGCGAGACCACACCGCCTTCGTCTTCCAGGCCTTCAACCTGATGCCCTCGTTGACCCTGCGCCAGAACGTCGAGCTGCCGCTGCGACTGATCGGGCACCGGCCGGATCCGGAGGCGATCGGAGCTGCGCTCGGCGCGGTCGGGCTGGCGGACCGGGCGGCGTCAAAACCCAGCGAGCTGTCCGGCGGCGAGCAGCAGCGGGTCGCGATCGCCCGGGCGCTGGTCAGCCAGCCGCAGGTGCTCTTCGCAGACGAACCGACCGCTCAACTCGACGTAGCCGCCTCCCAGCAGGTGCTGGGCGCGCTGCGGCGCTTGGTGGACGAGCGCCAACAGACGATCGTTCTGGTCACCCACGATCCCGCGGTGGCCGCGCGCGCGGACCGGGTCGTGGTCCTGTCCAAAGGCCGGGTGGCCGAGCTGCTGGAGGCTCCGGCCGCCGAGGATGTCGCCGCATGCCTGCTCCCGCTGGAGGGGATGCACGCATGCTGAGTATCGCGGCGGCGACCCTGCGGGCTCGTTGGGTCGCCTTTGCCAGCTCGCTCGTTGCCCTGACCCTGGGCGTCTGCGTGATCGCAACCATGACGCTGGTGCTGGTGACGGCGGCCGAGGGCAGTTCGTATCAACGCGCCCAACGGTTCGCAGCGGTCCCGGAGGTAATCCAGGCTGAGGCCGTCCTGCATGTCCAGGACAGGTACGGCACGACCGAAGCGGTCGCCCTTCCCGAACAGCCCGAGATTCCCGCCTCCGTTGTGGCGCGGTTCCCGGCCGCGACACCTGACCGAACGTTCTATGCCCAGGTGCTCGGCGACCCGGCCGACGAGGTCGGACACGGGTGGTCATCAGCCGCGTTCGCGCCATACACGCTCATCTCCGGCCGACCGCCGGTGGCAGACGACGAGATCGTGCTCACGCACCCGGGTCGGCTCGGAGCCCGGCTTACCGTGCTCACCCACCACGGCGCACGCCAGATGATCGTCGCGGGGATAGCCCGGCCATCGCCGGCGGTGGCCGGAGCGGAGCATCCGCTCTTCCTTTCCGACGCCGAAGCCGCCCGGCTTTCCCCCGGCGTCGATGCCCTGGTACCCGATGATCCGCAGACCGCAAGACGCGCAGCCGCCGTGCCGGGGCTGCGCGTGCTGACCGGCGCGGCTCGTCACCAGGCCGATCCGCACGCCTTGCAGGACGCGATGGACCTGACCGCGCTGGTCACCTTCCTCGGCATCGCCACGCTGCTGTCCGGGTGCGTCTGCGCCTACCTCACCGCCTCAGCCTTGGGCCGCGCGGTCGCGCAGCGCCGTCGCGAGCTGGCGCTGCTGCGCACGGTGGGCGCCACCCCAGGACAGGTGATGAGGCTTGTCTGCGCGGAAGCCCTGCTCGTCGGAGCGCTCGGCTCCGCGGCCGGGTGCCTGCTCGGCTTGGTCGCGGGCCCGTCGCTGGCCGCCTGGATGGCCCGGCACGGGCTGGCTCCCCGCGAGTTCTCCGTCCACCTCACCGCCCGATGCCTGACCAGCCTCACGCTCGCCCTCCTCGGTGGCATCGCGATCACTCTCTGCTCGGTGATTCTCGCGTCCGCGCGCGCCGGGAGGATCCACCCCCTCCAGGCGCTCATCGAGGCAACCGACGAACCGACATCCATCGCGTTGACTCGCTGGCTGCCCGGCGCGGCCCTGCTGCTCATCGGGTCCGGGACCGCGCTGGCCATCGTGTACGTCTTTCCGAACGGCGCCGCCGACCTCAAGACCGACATCACGCTCACCCTGCTGACCGTCGGCGGCACCAGCCTGCTCGCGCCGGTGTTCCTCCGGCCGCTCGCGCACCTCACCACTTGGCCGCTACGCCGTCATCCGAGCGCCGTCACCACGCTAATCAGAGCAGACCTCCTGGCCAAAAGCAGGCGGGCGGCGGCCGTCGTCGGCCCGGTCCTGATCACCGTCGGACTGACGGCCACCGTTCTGGGCGCCACGGGAACTGCCACAGCGGCGCAGAGCAATGAGGCGCGCAGCCAGGCAGCGTCCGCACGTTTCGTCGTCTTGCCATCCGAAACTCCCGGGCTGACAGACCAGCTCCTCGCGACGATTCACACGGTGCCCGGCGTCGACGCGACCGCGGTCACGCAGACACGTCTGCTGGCCTATCAGCCAGCACTGACCTCCCTGCACCTGGAAGCGCCAGTCCCAATCCCGGTTTCGGCGATCGGTGTCGACACCGCGGACGCATTGACCCTTCCCCTGCGAAGCGGCAGCTTCAAGGGCCTGAACGACCAGACTGTGGCGCTAGACACGTCCTGGCATAAGCAGGTTGGAAACCAGATCAACATTTGGCGTGCGGACGGCACCCCCGCCTCGCTGCGTGTCATCGGCGTGTTCACCGCCGGGCTGAGTGGCCCCCAGATGGTCGTCAGCCCGCGCAACGCGGGATCCTCGATGCCCGATCGGATGTACATCCGCCTGCGCCCACACGCTGATCCCAGGACCACGCTGACCGCGCTGCGGGCTGCCGCGAACCCCACCGGCGCCACCGTCACGACCACCGCAGCCTGGACGGCGGCCCAAGTGGACAAACAGGCCGAACAGAACAGGCTTGGCCTGATCGTGCTGCTCGGCATCGCCGGCGCCTACAGCACGCTGGCGCTCGCCAACGCCTTCGTCATCTGGATCAGTGGACGTACGCGCGAACTCGGCCTGCTGCGTCTCAACGGAGCGACCCGGGGGCAGATATTCCAGATCATCTCCCTGGAAGCATCCCTGCTCGCCGCCATCGGCATCATGCTCGCGGGCGCCGTCACCGTCGCGAATCTGCTGACACTACACAGCGCCATCCACCGCCTCGTCCCGGACATCCCGCTGATCCTGCCCATGCGGTCGACAGCGACCATCGCGGGTGTCATGGTCCTCGTCGCGTTGTTCGCTTCGTTGGTGCCTAGCTGGCTTATTCTGCGATCGCACCCCGAACGTGACGGAGTCAGAGCATAAACGGCGCTGTTCGACCGTCTGCGCCAACCACGGCGCCCCGCCGTTCCGGTCGATCTCCCGGGATATCGTCGAATGGTGCCGGCCGAGCATCTGCCCGATATACCGCGCCGACTTGTGCCGGCTCAGTTCCCGGGAGATGATTTCCCGCTCCTCGATTTTCAACACCTCGCGCAGGGCCATTCATCATCCAGTCTGTCGACGTTGCCGAGATCATCCTATCGGAGCGTCGCTACGACCGTTTGAACCCGCCGGTGTCCGGGTCAGTGACCGCGACCCCGTATTCTGTGAGTGGAGCCTCGGGAAAATCGGATATGTTGTAGGTAATGATATGTGTTGCGTGCCCGGCGACCGCTGCTGCCATGTGGACGCGGTCGCCCGGATCTTTTCCGGGCATGCCAGTGATGAGATCGGCAAATTTGCCAAACGGAACCTCCGACTCGGGGAAGAATTTCCGCACCGCCGCGGTGATTGCGGCCGCCGAGGACAACGACCGCCGCCCCGAACGCACGATGACCCGTTCCCACTCCTCCAGGAGCGCATCGGTCCAGAGAATGTTGTGGATGCCGTCCTCGGTGAGCGCGAGCATGAGATCCATGACGGAGAACGGGAAGAGTACGTTCGTATCGACGAATACCCGCGTCATGGACAAGAGCGCCTCGGCCGGTCAGTACGGGATGCCGGCCGCGTCGGCCGCCTCGGCGATGGCCCGCCGACCCTCCCGCCTGGACTCGCGCCGTTGCTGGAAGGCGAGAACGTCGGACAGGCGCACCCTACGGTGCCGGCTCCCGGGGAGTCGCTCGAAGGGGATCTCTCCGGCGTCGAGCAGCCGGCTCACGAACGGCCGCGACAACCCCAGGAGTTCGCCGGCCTCCGCGGGGCTCAACAACGCCTCGGACGGCAGCATCGTGACGGCGTGACCAGCTGCCAGCTCGCGGAGAGAAGCCGCAACCAGCCGGGTGAGCGCGGGCGGGAGGGGCACATAGGTGCCGTCGGCAAGTTTCAGGACCACCTCGGCACCGACCGCCGCGGTCACGGCCGCTTGGGCCGCGGTGACCGACTCCCGATCATCATGGGTCGGCTCGATCCGCTCCGTGCCGATCAGCACACCCGGCTTCCCCATCGCAGCCTCCCCAGTATCGGAAACAACTGCAACCCGGGGCAGACGTGACGGCAACGGGTTACAGGCTTGCCACCTGCTCGTCATCGGGTTCACGGCCGAAGGCCGCACGACCTGGCGGCCAGACCCACGCCTGGTACCGCCTCATAGGCTGATGTCGTGGCAGGGACCCGCCACCTTCTGATGATCTACGGCAGCCTTCGCGCGGGGTCTACGAACGCAGCGCTCCTTCGCACGGCGCAGGCCGTCGCACCCGACGGCCTGGTGGCCGATGTCTACGGCGGGATGGGCGGCCTACCGCAGTTCAATCCAGATGATGACCGGGAGCCCCTCCCGCCCACGAGTGGAAGGTAGACGTACATCCTGTGTCCGATTTGTGACTTTCTGGGATGTCAACTTTCCACTCGTCACGGCGGTACAGCCAACGACACGATGATCTTCTCGTCGAAGCGGTCAACCTCGCCCGGCATCCCCCCGGGTGGGTCAGGAACAAGGCTTCACCACCCCGCATTTCGACGGCCACCCGGCGGTCCTGGTGCGCCTCGAACGGATCGCCTCGCGGATCTTGACGAGCTGATAGTCGAGGCGTGGCTCGCCCGCGCACCGAAGCGACTTGGCAGGGAGCACCTCGACACCTCGCCGTGAGGGCATCTTTTTGTGGCTGAAATACCCGGTCATCATGGTTTGGTGTCCGCCGAAAGCCCGCCCTCCGCCGCCTGCCTGGCGCGGCCTGCATGGTCCGGCCTGCTCGTCGTTGCCGCCGTTCTGGTTACGGTGGAAATGGCAGTCTCCGCCCGGTACGGCTACCACCGCGACGAGCTGTACTTCCTGGCCGCGTCCAAGCATCTCGCCTGGGGCTACGTCGACCAGCCGCCGCTGACCGTCGCGCTCGCCGGGCTGGCCCAGCGGGTCTTCGGCGACCGTCTGATCGGTCTGCGCCTGCTGCCGGCGCTGGCGGTCGGCGTGGCCGTCGTGCTCGCCGGGCTCATCGCCCGCGAGCTCGCTGGTGCAGCCGCATCCCGGGCGGCCCAGATCCTCGCCGCAGCCTGTGTCGCGGGCTCGGGCGTCACGATCGCGATCGGCCACCTGCACTCGACAACCACCTTCGACCTCGTGTTCTGGACGGCCCTGCTACTCACGTTGGTGCGCCTGCTGCGAACCGGGGACGCCCGACTGTGGTTCGTCGTCGGCGTGCTCGCGGGCGTCGGCCTGCTCAACAAGGCGACCGTGCTCCAGCTCGCCACGGTGTGTCTGGTCGGCCTCCTGACCGACCGCCGCGGCCGCACGCTGCTGGCCACACCGCATTTCGCTGCCGCAATGGTGATCGCCGGCGCGATCGCGTCGCCGTACCTCGCCTGGCAGGCCGGCCACGGCTGGCCACAGTTGGAGATCTTCGCGGATCTGCGGAGAGACGACGGCGGGCTCGGCGCCGGTCTGGCGTTCATCCCCCTGCAGGCGTTGATGACCAACCCGTTCCTCACCCCGGTCTGGCTGCTCGGCCTGCTGTGGCTGCTGCGCTCGCCCGAAGGCCGGCGCTGGCGACCGGTGGCCGTCGGATACCTGCTGCTGCTCGCCTTCTACCTGGTGGTGGGTGGCAAGCCGTACTACGCCTTCGGCTTCTACCCGGTTCTGTTCGCAGCCGCGGCAGTCCGACTTGCGACGCGAGGAGGTGTGCGTGGCCGGCCGTTGCGGCTGCGGCGAGCGCTGCCGGCTGTCGGGCTGGTGGCGGTGATCCCGCTGCCGGCGGCCGAACGCACCGAGGCCGTCGTGGTGACCGGTAATTACGGCGAGGCCGGCGCCCTGGAACGCTTCGCCACCGTCGACACCGCGACCCGCACCTTCAGCGGGCACAACTCCTTGTGGTTCTTCGACCGGCCTGCGCGGGACGACACCACTGCGATCGCGGTCGGCTACTCCCAGTCATGACTGGGGGAACGGTTCGACTCGGTGGCCCTGGCCCGCCACCTCGACAACGGCGCCGATGTTGAGAACGAGGAGCAGGGCACGTCGGTCTGGATCTGCCGCGGCAGCCGCGGCTCCTGGGCGTCCACCTGGATCGACTGGCGCCACTACGACGGCTGACACCTGCCGCATCCTCTGTCGGCCGTACCGCAGCACCGGCCCCCTGACGCGGGCAGGGGCACCAGCGCCCACACTGATCCGTATGTTGCGTGCCGTGACGGCGACCCGCTACGCCACCCCGCTGCGGGAGGGCGGCAGCCTGCCCGGCCTCATGGAGGGCGACGACCTCGGCACGTGGGTGGTGAAGTTCCGGGGAGCGGGCCAGGGTCCCAAGGCGCTCGTCGCCGAGGTCGTAGTGGGCGAACTCGCCCGGGCGCTGGGGTTGCCCGTGCCCGAACTGGTCGTGATCGACCTCGACCCGCAGCTTGGCCGCACCGAGCCGGATCAGGAGATCCAGGAGCTGCTGCGAGCCAGCGCGGGCAGCAACCTCGGCATGGACTACCTGCCCGGGTCCATCACCTACGATCCACTCGCCTTCCAGGTCGACCCGACCCTCGCCGCCCGAGTGCTCTGGCTGGACGCGCTGACCCTGAACGTGGACAGGTCGTGGCGGAACCCGAACCTGCTCGTCTGGGGCAGGCGGCTCTGGCTCATCGACCACGGCGCGGCGCTGTACGTACACCACAACTGGTCCGGGGCGGCCGACGCGGTCGACCGGGTGCTGCCGCGCTGGCAGGAGCACGTCCTGCTGCCCGGAGCCGACGCCCTGACGGCCGTGGACGCGGAGCTCGCCCCACTCGTCCAGGCGGACCTGCTGGGCGAGGTGCTCGCCCAAGTCCCGCCGGCGTGGCTGGACGTCACCCCGGACGTCTACGTCGACTGGCTGCTCGCCCGGGTCGGCGGTGACCGGCCGTGGTTGCGCGCGATGACGCTGTCGGTGGAGCTCGATGACCAGCCCGCCAACCAGCCGGCCGGACCGCCAGCGTGGCTGCGGGCGGCCCGCGGTGGCTGACCTGTTCGAATACGCCGTGGTACGGGTCGTCCCGAGGGTCGAACGCGGTGAATGTGTGAACGTCGGGGTGGTGCTGTGGTGCCAGCGCGCCGGCTACCTGCAGGCCCGGTGCGCGGTCGACGCCGACCGGCTGACCGCCCTCGACCCGTTCCTCGACCACACCGTGGTGTCCGCGAACCTCGCCGCGTTCGAGCAGGTGTGCACGGGCGGGCCGGCGGCGGGCCCGGCCGGCGCGCTGCCGCCGGGTGAGCGGTTCCGGTGGCTGACGTCACCACGGAGCACGATCGTGCAGACATCGCAGGTGCACAGCGGTCTCACCGACGACCCGGTTGCCGAGCTGGGCCGGCTCGTCACGCTGCTCGTCGACCGTCCCGGCCCGGTCCCTACCCCACCAGCTCCACACTGCAAAAGGATGTCGCCGCACGCGCCAGGCGACCGTCAGAGATCACGAGGGTGAGGTCACGGTCGATCGTAGCCAGGAGCTGCTGGTTCCGGCCGAACTGCGCCTGACGGGTGAGTACACCCAGCAGGAATGCCTGCAGAGACCAAGAGCGACCGGCAATAGCGGACGCGGCGTCGCGGGGCTCGGCGTCCTGACCCAGCGCGTCCCGTATGTCCTCAGGCACGTCCCGAATCGTCAAGGTAACAATTACGCCTGCAATATGCAGGCGATATGTAGTCGCCGTCAAGTCACAGCTCAGGGCCGGGCCGGGCCGGGCCAGTGCGCCGGAGTCGGATCAGATCCAGGCAGCAACAGAACGGATCGGTTCCGTAACAACCAGACCCGCTGGGGGTCAACCATGCCTCCTATGATAAGAATAACAATTATTTTGAAAATTTACTTATAGTAACGGATTGCGAGCGTTATGGATCGTCCTCTGAAGCTGTGGGTCGGCGTCGCGGCCACCAGCCTCATAGTCGCGCTGACGACGTCAGCGTGCGCGACATCCGGGGCTGCCGAGGCAGCCGGGGCAGCCGGGGCAGCAACGGCGTGTAGTGCTCCCGGCGTCACCCCGAAGGAGTTAAAGGTCGGATTAGTCTTCCCGAACACCGGTATCCTCGCCACGGTGTTCCGCTCCGTCCGCAGCGGCGTCGAGGCGCGGATCGGCGTGGCGAACGCCACCGGCGGCATCCGCGGTCGACAGATCAGCATCGAATGGCGCGACGACGAGTCGGACGCCACCAAGAACCTCACCGCGTCCCGCGACCTCATCGAGAACGTCGGTGTTTTCGGGATTCTTCAGGAGACGTCGTTCGTCAGCGGCTCAGCCGAGTACCTCAGTACCAAGGGCGTCCCGGTTACCGGTCTCGTCACCGATTCAACATGGGGCAAATATTCGAATATGTTCACCGTCTCAAACCAGTACGCCGACGGCTCGAACGTGAGCACGTTCGGGCTGTATGCCAAGCAGAACGGCGGCACGCGGGCGTACCTGCTGGAAAGTACCCTGCGGGCGTCGTCCCGGACGGCGGCAGCGAAACTCGAGGCCAGTCTCAAGTCGCAGGGTATCCGGATCGTGGGCACCGGCGACTACTCGGAGAATTCGACCGACCCGGCTCACGTCGCCGCCGATATCCGGCGCAGCGGCGCCGATGTGATCGTCGGTGCGATCTCGGGAACCGGGCTCGCCAACGTGGTCAAGGCGACGCGGGCTGCCGGGGTACCGATCAAAGCCGCGTTCGGCCCGGACGGCTACTATCCGAGTCTACTGCCGCAGTTCGGCCAGTCCATCGCCGGCATGGCCGTCTACATCGGCTTCACACCGTTCGAGGCACACTCCGCAGCCCTGGATGCATACCGAAACGCGATGGTGCAGTATGCACCCGAGCTCAATCCGCCGGATCAGGGAACCGCTGTCGTGGGCTACATCACGGCAGATCTCTTCCTCCGCGGTCTGGCAGCCGCCGGCGACTGTCCCACCCGGAACGGCTTCATCCAGTCGCTGCGGGCCGTCCACAACTACAATGCCGACGGCCTGCTCGCGGAAACCGTCGACATGGCGACGAGTTCCATCCAGGTGAATCGGTGCTACTTCTTCGTGCGGGTGAACGACACGGCGACGGCCTTCGAGGTGGTACCCGGCGGCCGTGGCACGGATGGCAAGCAATGGTGCGGCGAGCCGATCGCCGCCGAGTGACGGCATATCCGGCGGCCTGCGCCAGTGCGTGTGTGTGAAGCATCTGTCCGGCTCGCGTATCCCCGGAGCCAGACCATCGCTTCGCGAGGCCCGGCACCGGGCACCCCGGCACGAGTGGAAGGTAGACATACATCCTGTGTCTGATTTGTGGCTTTCTGGGATGTCAACCTTCCACTCGTCAGGGCCGCACAGCCGATGCGATAATGATCGCCTCGTCGTACCGCCGACCCCAGCTCCTGCCACCTTCGGCGGATGGCATAGTCGACGTTCATCATCGATCCACCAGGCTCCGGCCCCATCCGTTATCATTTCCTTTAACCCGTACGGATGATTCATGCGGCAGGCAGGTACGGATAGGCCGCGGGTCGGTGTTTCGACCCGCGGCGACAGTGTGTGGTCACCCGGTATAGTCATGCTGATTCTGGCGGTCGCGGTGACCGGTGCTCGCCTGCTGGCGGTCGGGCACGGTGACATCAGCCGATTCGTGGTTGCCGGGCGTGCTCAGGTGGATCCGAGCGCCGCGCCGCCCGACCTGCATGTCTTTCCGGGCGGCGGGTACGACGGCCAGTTCGCCTACCGCCTGGCCCTGGCCCCATACGACCTCCGCGTGGACGCGCACGGAATTGTGATCGACTCACCACTGCGACTACAGCGCATCGCGTACCCCACGCTCAGCTGGCTACTTGCCGCCGGGCGGTCGCAATGGGTCGCCGCCGCTCTGGTAGCCGTCAATATTCTGGCGCTGGCCGCACTCGGCCTTCTCGGGGGCATTCTGGCCCGTGACCACGGTCGACGTCCGCTGTGGGGTCTCCTGCTCGCGGGATTTCCCGGCTTCCTGTTCAGTCTCAGCCGTGATCTCACCGAGATCGTCGCCGCGGTCGGGGTAGTCGCTGGACTGCTCGCCTGGCGTCGGCACCGCCCGACCGTGGCGGGCATGGCGTTCACCGTCGCGGTGCTCGCCAGGGAGACAGCCCTGCTGGCCGTCGTCGCGATGGCCGTCGGCCACCTCGCCGCATGGCGGCGGGGGGTATCCAGACCATGCGGAGCACGGGTCTGGGCACTGCCGATCATCACGTTCGGGCTGTGGCAGCTGGTGTGTGTCTGGAATGCCCATGGCGTCCCGATGCTCGCCGGCACCGGGGACAACATCGTCACACCGTTGACCGGGCTGTTCCCGTCCGCAGTGGCATGGTTCGGTGACGTCACGAGACATCCCGGTGCGATGCTGCCGACCCTGCTCGCGATCCTCGCGCTGCTTCAGTTCGCAGCGCTGGGCGTGACAGCCGGACTGGCCGTCGCGCGGCTCCACACAACGACCGGACCAACGGGACCAACAGGGCCAACAGGAACCTTCGAGATGCGGGTCGGGTTTGTACTCGCACTGTTGCTCGCCATTTCTCTGTCCGGTTTCGTGCTGCGCACCCCCGCATCCTTTCGCCAGCTTGTCGATCTCCACGTGTTCGCCGCAGTCGTCCTGTTGGGCACCGACGGCCGGCTCCGGATACCCGCCGCCGTTCTCGCCGCCGCGTGGGTGGGCACCGCGCTCGCGATGACCATGGTCGTCTGAACCGGTCGTCTGAACCGGTCGTTCACAATGGTCCCGGGCCACCCGAAACGATCCGCGCTGCGCACCGGTAGCGGCCGACCAGAACGATATCGATCATGAAATCAGTTACGAGATCGTCTTCGTCCACGCTTCTCGGCGTTTTTCCCCGTTCGCAGTAGCGCGTTCTCGATCATCTGGTGAAACTGTCCTCCGGACTCCCGCACGCAGGCGCCGCAGGCGCCGGAAGGCAGGCCGCTCATGACAAGCGTCAACCGTCGAAGACTCCTGCAGATTGCTGGCGGCAGCACCGCCATGTCCCTACTCTCGCCCAGCATCGCCCGCGCGGCGGAAATCCCGGCGAACCGCCGTACCGGCTCCCTGCGCGACGTGGAGCACATCGTCGTGCTGATGCAGGAGAACCGCTCCTTCGACCACTATTTCGGTACGCTGCGCGGCGTGCGCGGGTTCGGTGACCCGCGGCCGGTGGTCCTGCCCAGCGGCAAGCCGGTCTGGTATCAGTCCGACGGCACAAAGGACGTCCTGCCGTTCCGGCCGGACGCAGACAACCTGGGGATGCAGTTCCTCGAATCCATCCCGCACGACTGGAACAGCGGTCATCAGGCCTGGAACCAGGGCCGGTACGACCGGTGGGTACCGGCCAAGACCGACGTGACCATGGCCTACCTCACCCGGGAGGACATGCCGTTCCACTACGCGCTTGCCGACGCGTTCACAATCTGCGACTCCTACCACTGCTCGCTGATCGGCCCCACGGACCCGAACCGCTACTACATGTGGACCGGCTACGTCGGCAACGACGGAACCGGCGGTGGCCCGGTCATCACCAACGCCGAAGCCGGCTATTCCTGGACGACCTACCCCGAGCGGCTGGAGAAGGCCGGGGTCTCGTGGAAGATCTACCAGGACATCGGCGACGGCCTCGACGGACCCGGTGGCTGGGGCTGGATCGAGGACGCATTCCGCGGCAACTACGGCGACAACTCGTTGCTGTACTTCGACCAGTACCGCAATGCCAGCCCGGGCAACCCGCTCTACGACAAGGCCCGTACCGGCACCGACGTCAAGCACGGTGACGGTTATTTCGACATCTTCAAGGCCGACGTGCTGGCCGGCAAACTCCCCCAGGTTTCCTGGATCGTTGCCCCCGAATCGTTCAGCGAGCACGGGAACTGGCCGGTCAACTACGGCGCCTGGTACATCGCCCAGGTGCTGGACGCGCTGACCGCGGACCCCGCGGTGTGGAGCAAGACCGCGCTGTTCATCAACTACGATGAGAACGACGGTTTCTTCGACCACATCGTTCCGCCGTACCCGCCGTCATCCCCGGCGCGGGGCCAGTCGACCGCGGACATCAGCGGCGAGCTGTTCACCCCGTCCGGTGCCGACACACATGTCGCCGGCCCCTACGGTCTGGGGCAGCGGGTCCCGATGCTCGTCGTGTCGCCCTGGAGCAAGGGCGGCTGGGTATGTTCCCAGGTCTTCGACCACACCTCGGTCGTGCAGTTCATCGAGCAGCGCCACGGGGTCCACGAGCCGAACATCTCGCCCTGGCGCCGGGCAGTGTGCGGTGATCTGACCGCGGCGTTCGACTTCTCGCGGACCAACGCCAGGGTGGCACCGCTCCCGGACACCCATGGCTACCTTCCGCCGGACCAGAACAGGCACGACGACTACGTGCCGAAGCCGCCGGCGAATCCGGCGCTGCCCCAGCAGGAACCCGGGCTGCGCCCCGCCCGGCCGCTGCCCTACGACCTGGCCGTCGACGGCCGGACCAACGCGGCCAAGAACCGTGTCCGGATCGACTTCAGCAACTACGGCAAAGCCGGCGCGAACTTCTACGTCACCTCCACGACCCAACCGGACGGCCCGTGGACCTACACCGTCGAGGCAGGGCGGGCGCTGTCCGGAAGCTGGACCATCGCACCGGCCAACCAGGGCGCCTACGAGTTCTCGGTGCACGGGCCCAACGGCTTCTTCCGGCAGTTCATCGGACGTGTGGGCGTCGCGGGAGCGCAGGTGGACGCACGCCGCGGCGGGGACGACGGTGAACTCCGGCTGGTCCTCGGCAACAACGGCGCCACGTCCGTCCGGCTCACCATCACCGACACCTACAGCCCGGCCCACCCGGCCAGCTACCAGGTCGAGCCCGGCGCACACGTCGTCCACACCGCGGATATCCGGCACAGCAACTGCTGGTACGACCTGTCAGTGGTTTCCGACCGGGACAGCACCTTCCTGCGTCGGCTGGCGGGCCACGTCGAGACGGGCGCGGCCAGCACGAGCGAACCGGCGATCGGCGCGACCGGAGATGGCCAACACCACGGTCGCCCATAAGAACGCCCGGCAACAGGGGCGTGGATCAAAGAGTGGGACTGGGGTACGTAGATCGCGAGGCGGCGGAGGGAGGCACCCCGCCTCCAAACGAAGATCATCCGATCATGCCCTGACTGATCGTGTCGACCCATCCGCGGCGTCCGCGGGTGGGTCGTTCTTAATACCATTCAGGCGGCCCAGACATGAGCTCGTAAGGCTACCTGTTCTTTGCGAGACAAACGCCGGCATTACGTCTTCTGGTCCACGCTCGGCGCGGCGCCCGCATACTCTTCCTTCCGACTGCCCGGTGGAGGCAGCCAGTAGGCCGAAGGTCACGCGAATACGATTATTTTCGCGCGGCCGGAGACCCCAAGCAGTCCAGGAAGCGTGGAGGAAATGTGCGAAGAGGACAGGTGATCCGGGCCGTTCTCGCAGCAGGCGCGACCGTGGCAGTCGGACTCGGAATGGCTCCGGGAGCACTTGCCAACCCACAAGATCACGGGGGGCTCGGGCGGCATGGTTCGGTTCTCGGTGGGTACAAGCACCTCGTTGTGATCTATGAAGAGAATCACAGCTTCGACAATCTCTACGGCCAGTGGGGCACAGTGGGCGGCCAGCGGGTCGACGGTCTGAGGTACGCGGACCGGTCGCGCACGGCCCAGATCACACAGGACGGCAAACGCTACACCTGTCTGTTGCAGAACGACGTGAATCTGACGGCGCCAAGCCCATTGCCCACAGCCTGTGTGGACGCGGCGAACGGGGTTCCGGTGAGCCATTTCCCGAACAAACCGTTCACGATCGACAGATACATTCCGGCGGATGCCAGAACCTGCCCGGCGCCCGGGGTCGAGCCGGACGACGGTGTCCTCGCGCACAGCCCCGGCAGCGAGCCCGGCGGATGCACCCGTGACCTGGTGCATCGTTTCTACCAGGAGCAGTATCAGATCAACGGGGGAAGGCAGAACCGCTACGTCACCGGCAGTGACGCGGTGGGCCTGACCATGGGCGTCTACCGCACCACCTCACTGTCGATCTACACGTACCTCCACAGCCCGGGTGCCCCGAACTACGTGATCGCCGACCGCTTCTTTCAGGCGGCATTCGGTGGCTCATTCCTGAACCACCAGTTCCTGGTCGCCGCGCGGGCCCCGATCGACACGAGCGCCGGTCCAGGCGGCGCGCACGCGAACCTGCACTCGGTCGTGGACGCGAACGGATTCCCCAACAGCTACCCGCTGTACAAACCGACCACCATCGGTGTGAAGGACGGACGGCTGACCCAGGTGTGCGGCCCGAACGCCGATCCCACGGTGGCATGCGGCGACTATGCGGTCAACACCATCCAACCGACGAGCCCACCGCACAGTACGAGCACAATCCGACTTCCGCTGATCGACGACGTCACATATCCGAACATCGGTGACCGGCTGAGCAGTGCCGGTGTTTCCTGGAACTGGTACTCCGGCGGTTGGGACGACGCGGAGGCCGGACATCCCGGCTCCCTCTTCCAGTATCACCACCAACCGCTCAACTACTTCGCCGCCTACGCCCCGGGACAGCCGGGCCGTGCCCATCTGCAGGACGAGACCAGGTTCATCGCGGCTGCGAAAAACGGCACGTTGCCGACCGTGAGTTTTGTCAAACCCTATGGCGCGGAGAACGAGCACCCCGGGTACGCCAGCGAACCGGACGGGAGTGACCACCTCGTCAACCTGCTCAGGACGATCGAAACCGGGCCGGAAGCCAAGGACACACTTGTCGTGGTCACCTATGACGAGTTCGGTGGCCAGTGGGACCACGTCTCCCCGCCCGGCCAGGGCCGCTCCACCCGGGGCGTTCATGACCAGTTCGGACCGGGGACCCGCGTCCCCGCACTGGTGATAAGCACGTCCCTGCCGCACTCCGGCGTCGACCACACCGTCTACGACACGACGTCCATCCTGGCGACCATCGAACGCAGCCTGGGGCTCAAGCCGCTCACCAGCCGGGACGCGCAGGTCGCGGACCTGTCCGGGGCACTGCGCGCCGCCGGTGTACGCCCAGCTCGACGCACCAGCTAACGATCATCGCAGGCATCACGCCAAAGGGCGTGCGACCAACCACCATCGCACGCCCTTTGGCCAGGCCAGCCTCACATGGGCCTCCGGGCGTGCGACCAACCACCATCGCACGCCCTTTGGCCGGTGCTAACCGTCCATCCCGTGCCGGTGGTTGCGCGGACGTACGAGGGTGAAACGGTCGAGTTCGGTGTAGCTGGACGAACCCGCCGCGGCACCGAAGTGACTGACGGTGATCGTCGTCTTTCCGCCGGGCGCGTTGGGCTCGACGTCGAACGAGGCGAAGCCGTACGGGGTGGCAAGGTCGCGGTAGGCCGACCACGGCGCGGGTTCGGTCGTGGTCAGGGCCCGGTGCTGCGTCGTCGGGCTACCGGCCGCGACATCGTAGATCACGACGCCGTCGTGGGGTGCGTCGAAAGCGGCAGGCGGAGTGAAGGCGGGATGCCCGCCGCCACCAATGATCATGTGTACGGTACCGCGGGTCGTGTCGATGACCGTGGCGTCGTCGGCCTGCGGTGCCGGCGTGAGCAGCGAACTGCCGGGCAGGATTCCGCGCACGGGGAAGGTCCGTTCGAAATGGTGCTCGTGACCGCCGAGCACCAGGTCGACGCCGTACTTGTCGAACAACGGCACGAATTCCTGCCGGATGCCGAGGTCCGCTCCGTTGAAGTGGGCGGAGGACATCGCGACCTGGTGCATGAACACCACGATCCAGTCGATATCACGGTCGTGCCGCGCCGCCGCCAGCGTCCGTTCGAGCCAGGCCCGCTGCTCGCCCTGGCTGTAGCCGTGGATGTACGGGTTGGAGCCGGCGCTGGCATACGTCGGGACGTGGTCGCGGCGGTAACCGCTGAAACCGCCGTCCTGAAGGCACACGTCGTCATTGTTGATCGAAATGACCCGAACCGATCCGACGGTGAAGGCATACCAGTTGCCGGCGAAGTCGGGGACCTTCGAGTCATTGCACGGAAGGGCGAACCGGGTCTGGTAGGCGAGGTAGCCCTGCGGGCCGTTGCCGACCTCGTTCTCGTGGTTGCCCGCGCATGGCATCCACGGACGGTTGCGGGCGGAACGCATGTTGTTGTTGAAGAAGCTGCGCCAGGTCCCCACCGGGTCGTCGCTGACGTTGGCATAGCACAGGTCGCCGTTGACGAGGTGGAACAGCGGGTCGAGTGCCTCGACCGCGTCCACGATGTAACCGGAGTTCGCCGACCACGGGCCGAGGCCCTGTCCGACCGCCGCCGGTACGGCCTGGTCGCCGAAGCTGGTGAAGCGGAACCGCTTACGTCCGCGCGGCGCGGTGCGGAACGTACCTTCCACCGGCGGGGCGCCACGGTGGTGCACCGCGTAGGTGAAGTCGGTGTCGGACGCCAACCGGTCCAGCTCGGCGTGGTAGGTCCAGACCGTCTGCCCGGTCAGTGCCTCGACATAGACGCGCTCCTGCGCATCGACACTCGTCCCGAAGCCCGAACCGTGCCGCCCGAGGCGCAACCGCGGTTGGCTCACCCGCTCCGGCGTCGCCCACGACACCGTGATCTGGCTGGCCGCATCCGTGCCGAACTGGACATGCAGCTGCTCCGGGGACGGCGCGCCCGCGACCGTCGGTTGGCGTACCAACTCGGCCGCAACGCCCGGACGTTCCAGCAACGGCACGGCGGCGGCGGTGAGGCCCGCCACCCCGGCTGCGCGCAGGAGCGCACGGCGCCCCAACGCCGGCTGCGATCGGGCCACAGAAGGTTCCTCGCTCATGCTGATTCCTCCCCGTTGACACGTCGGCACGTCCTCCCGGCCGCGCCTGTGCGCATCCTGATCGCCCTAGCTGTCCGCGGGGCCAACACAGAGCGAAGGCCGGTGACCACCTGCGTGAGCGGTGGTCACCGGGACGTCATTCAGGCGTCCCGCCGCTGCAGCAGGACGGCGGCACCGGCAAGAGCCAGCAGGGCATACCCGCAGAACAGCGCGAGCCCGGTCCACGGTGACAACGCGGAGGAATCGTGCACCACATTGAGGATCGACTGTCCGGCGTTGCTCGGCAGGTACCTGTTGATGTGGTCCTGCCAGTCCGACGGCAGGAAGTGCACGATGATCGGAAGTATCAGGAGCAGCGCGAACAGGGTCGCAATCCCACCGGCGGTGCTACGTAGCAGCGCACCGAGGGCGACACCCAGCACACCGACGACCGTCAGGTACAGGCCACCGCCGATCACCGCGGTGAGGACACCCGGGTGCGACAGCGTTGTGGAGATGTGTTTGGACGCCATCATCGCCTGGCCGCCGGCGAACGCCACGAACGACGCGACAGTCATCAGCACAAAGGTGACCACGGCGAAAACCACTGCCTTGGCCCAAAGTACGGGCAGCCGCCTGGGTACCGCGGCCATCGTCGCGCGGATCATGCCGGTGGAGTACTCGCCACTGACGATCAGGACGCCGAGCACCCCGACAGCGAGCTGGGCGAGGAAGATGCCGCTGAGGCTCGTCAAGGTGGGATCGAAGAAAAGACGCTCGCCCGGATTCTCCTCGTCCCAATGGCTGGCGCTCCCCCATGAGATAAGGATGCCGAGCCCGATTGTGACCGCCAGCGCGGCAAGCAGCGAGTATCGGGTTGACCGAAGCGAGTGCAGCTTCGTCCACTCCGAGCGGATGACCCGCAGCTGGGTCACCCGAACCGCCGGTTCGCTCTGCGCCTGCATGCCTGTCTGCGCCTGCGGGCCGCTGCCGCCCGTGCCGGCGTCGGTCACCGCGGTCATGACGGGGTTCCCATCGCGGACTGCGCGGTGGGGACGTCAGCATGATATTCGACGCTGTCCCGGGTGAGATCCATGAAGGCTTCCTCCAGTGACGCCTGCTGCGGCGTCAGCTCGTACAGCACGATGCCGTTCTCCGCCGCCGTCCGCCCGACCTGATCGCTGGTGAGACCGGTGACCACCAAGGTGTCCGACGCGCTGGTCTCGACCGTCACGTCCGCGCTCACGAGCAGATCGCGCAGGCCGGACGCCTGCGGCGAACGGACCTTCACGGTGTTGGCCGACGCGCTGTGGATGAAGTCCGCAACGGAGGTGTCCGCGATCAACCGACCACGGCCGATCACGATGAGGTGCTCGGCGGTCAGCGCCATCTCGCTCATCAGGTGCGAGGAGACGAACACCGTCCTACCCTCGGCCGCCAGCCCCTTGAGCAGATTGCGGATCCACCGGATGCCCTCCGGGTCCAGGCCGTTCACCGGCTCGTCCAGGATCACGGTCGAGGGGTCGCCCAGCAGGGCGGACGCGATCCCCAGCCGCTGACCCATCCCGAGGGAGAAGCCACCCGCCCGTTTGCGGGCGACCTCCCGCAGACCGACCAGGTCGATCACCTCGTCGACCCGGCGTCGAGAGATCCCGTGCGTGTGCGCGAGCGCCAGCAGATGGTTGGCGGCCGACCGGCCGGTATGGACCGATCGGGCCTCCAACAGCGCCCCGACCTCACCCAGCGGAGCGGGAAAATCACGGTAGCGACGGCCATTGACCATGACCCTGCCACTGGTGGGCTCATCCAGGCCGATAATCATTCGCATGGTCGTCGATTTGCCGGAACCGTTCGGCCCCAGGAAACCCGTCACCACCCCCGGCCCGACGGTGAAGCTCAGGCCGTCGACCGCCGTCTTTTTCCCGTAGCGTTTTGTCAGTCCTTCGACCTCAATCACAGTGCGCCCTCCATGGCTTCCGGATGCTAGCGACCCCACTGACATTACGGTCCGCCGGTACCTCCACCAACACGTCCACCTACACGTCCACCGAGTGCCCTAAAGTCGATCTTCCGCCGCTCGTCACCACACCGTCGATCATTCAACTGCCGAGCTGACGGAAATCCGACGGCAGGCCCGCTTCACTGGACCTATGCCTGGCAGGCCGCCGACATCTACGATGTGCGGTCGTGGAGTGGAATCTGCGGACCTGCGCCCGTAAGGGCCATACCACCTACCGCCCGGATGAACCGGCTTTCGCCGACCGGCTGAGAGCTCAGACCCCGGTCGGGCTGGCTTGGCGGTGCCTGCGCTGCGGCGACTTCGTCCTCGGTGATCCGGTTGCGTCCGGACCGGCACAGGACGCGCCGGTCCTGCTGCGCGGCCGGGCACTGCGCGACGCGACGGTGCTGCGGCTGCTGGCGGTGGAACGCATCGTGCGCGCGATACTGCTGATCCTGGTCGGCTACGCCGTGCTGCGGTTTCGCCGATCCGAGGCTGACATCCAGGAGCTGTTCGACAAGGCGATCCCGGCCGCGAAGCCACTCGCCTCGGTCCTGCACCTGGACCTGGACAACAGCCCGACGATTGCACACCTACGGCACCTCATTCACACCAAACCGAGCACCCTGTTGCTGGTAGCCGCCCTGCTGTTCGGTTATGCGGTCATCCAGATCGTCGAGGGCGTGGGACTGTGGCTGCTGCAACGGTGGGGGGAGTACTTCGCCGTCGTCGCCACCTCGATCTTCCTCCCCTTGGAAGTCTACGAACTGACCGACCGAATCACCGTGTTGCGAGTCGGGGCTCTTGTCATCAACCTGGCAGCCGTCATATACCTGGTTTCCACCAAGCGCCTGTTCGGGGTACGCGGCGGCCGGGCGGCATTCGAGGCGGAACGGCACAGCGCGTCCCTGCTGGAGGTCGAGCAGTCGGCTGAGCTGCCCGATTGTGAACGACCCCGATATGAACTGTCCGAGGGTGAACTGCCCGATCGCGAGCTGTCCGGTAACCCCTGATTCGTCAATTTCTGAATACGCCCGAAAGACACGCGGCGCCGGCTGCGGTGCGGTGCGGTGCCCCCGGTTAGCCGGGGGCACCTTTCTCAGCAGACGACTGTTTCTCAGAAGACGACGGTACGTCCCTCCTCGGCTACATCCGCGGCGGTATAGGAGACACCGTCGACTTTCAGGCCGTCGCGGTCGAGGAGACTGATGATGCCACCGCGGTTACCGAGCGCCGCCGGTGGCGCGAGCGGTATCCGGCGGGTTTCCCCGGCCGACAACACGCCGTCGACGACGGCGAAACGGTGGCCGTCCCGGTCCGCGATCGACCATCCGGCGAGATCTACCGGCGCCACCCCGGTATTAAGGACGGTGACTGTTTCAGCTTCGGGCGCCGGGCCGACGGGGTTGACCAATGCGGCGACGATGCGGAGCAAATGATCGGGTGCACCGGACGTGGGCCGCCCGGGCGGGGGTGGGGTGATCCGCGCGAGGGTATGACCGGTGGTGTCGTCGGTGTGCCATGCCTGGGACTGGAATGCAAGGAAAACTGCGACCCACTGTTCTGCAGCGGGAAAATGGATGAGGATTGCACCGTCCTGCCACACCCCGTCATCGCTGGTGAACCGGCCGCTGTTGCCCTGATTCATATGGATGTCGTGGATGCCGTCACCTGGGGAGAACCCGAACACCTTGTCCGGTTTCCCCTCTTCCGGACCCCATCGCTGACCGAAGGCGTAGAGCCTGCTGTCCGGGTCACGGCTCGCCCGCAGCACATAGTGGTCGAGCTTGTCGGCAAGATCGTTGTCCGGGCCGGCGAGATCCGGCGGAAGGGTACGCATCGTCAGTCGGTCGAACAGATTCCCGCGGATGAAGTCGAGCGCCGCACCACCCGGCTTGCTCGGTACCGCGGTGAACCCGTCCGCCACCGCATCCAGCTCGGCCAGCATCGGATGCCGGAAATCCTCGTCGGCCACGTACAACAGCTCTGACGGGGGCAGCGCCGAAAGGACGTTGACCGCCACCCGGAAGTCCACGCCGCCGCCACGGACGTGGATCTGGTAGTGCGGGGTGTTTTTCCCGCCTTCCCGTCTCCGGTCAGCGACCCGACCGGCAACAACACCATAATCCGACAGCGGCATCAGACCCCCACAATCTCTCCGCGCGACGGAGCCTATTGGAAGCTGTTTTGAATCTTGGTGGAAACGGAGCGCATCAGAACCGTAACACTGCCGGCTGGGAATAGCTGTCGTATACGCGACGGCGTCACGCCGACGCCGGGAACGAACAGTCAGCCGAGCGAGCCAGGGTCGGCGGGCACGTCCACTGCATGTTTCCGGAGCGCCTCGAGCGGGACGATGTCCAGGGCTCGGGAGTGCGTGGCGGCCAGGACAACGGGCGCCGCAGCGCCGGCTTCATAGGCCTGCAACCACCGGGACGCAACCACACACCATCTGTCCCCCGGGCGCAGGCCAGGAAAATGGTATTCTGGCCGAGGTGTTGTGAGATCATTCCCGACCTGTCGCTGGTGCTGCAGGAACTCGGTTGTCACAACCGCACATACAGTGTGACTACCAAGATCTTCAGGACCAGTGCTGCAGCAGCCGTTGCGGAAGAAACCTGTCACGGGGTCGCTACCACAGGCCTCCAGTTTTCCGCCGAGTACGTTTCGTTCGTCCGCCACTGCCACCGTCTCCCATCCCCCCGGCCGTCGGTCATCGATTCCGTCGGCACGGATGACTTGCGTTGCCCTTGACCTGAGTGCCCAGCGACCTGCACCGGGTCGCGAGCCGTCCGACAACCCTACCGGCGGCCGACCCACGCCGATTGCAGAGTCGGCGTACCGGCGAACCGACAGGGCTACCAGACATCACAGCCGGCAGCCGCGACGGTCACCCGGTAGACGACATCGGGCCCGGATGATGCCCGAGATAGCAGTGGTTCCGCCAATTCACGATGCATCGTGCGTGTAGAGTCCGGAGTCGGATGTGCGCACCGGGTAGCCGACAGGCCTGGTCGAGCGCCGTCGAGGACGACCTCTACGGGGGCACCACGATCCACCGGCAGTCGGTGACACTCGCTCATAACACGACCATGACTGTTGGGTAGTTCGGGGAGGCCGACGACCGTGTCCAAGGACGACAAGCCGAGGGACGCGAAGGACGACGACCCGTTCGCCGGGCTGGTCCTCGACGCCGACTTCGTCGCTGGAGCGACGACCTACGAGGCGCCCGCCCGGACCCGCGAGGCGGTCGCCCGGTACGGGGCCGCGACCGGGCCAGGGCAGGCGCGGTCACCGTATAATCGGTCTGGATTTCGCCGGGCGAATCCGCTCCGGCGCCGCTGGCTTGTCGCAGTTGTGATCGTTTTCGTCCTGCTGCTCGCGGGCGGCTATGTCGCGTTCCGCGAGGGGGGCTGGCCATCCACCGAAGCCAACGCCACCTCATCCAGCGCTACCTCGACCGGGCAATCGCTGGCCGGGTCACCAACCGCAGGCCCGAGTTCAGGCACGGTCGCACTCGACAGGCAGTCCTATTCCCGCGGGCACTGCTACACCTGGAATCAGGACATCGCCTACCCGAAGGTGGACGAGGTGTCCTGCGCGTCGCCGCACCTGTTCGAGGCGATCAAGAAGACGAGCATCGACGGTGAATATCCCCCCGGTAGCGCCTATCCGACCGACGCACAGTGGGATGAGATTTCCGATCGCCACTGCGGGCCAATCGTGCGGGGTTTCCTCGGTTACCCGTTCGACCCATACGGCCGGTTCGCAAACGGCCCGATACGGCCCACCCGATCGGGTTGGGACACGGACGACCGGAACCTGGTCTGCGGACTGATCGCCGCTGCTAAGGGCTCCGGCCCTGGACGGCTGGCCGTCTTCACCGGGCTGGTCGAGGGCGCGGACCAGGCATGGGTCTATCCCGCCGGAACGTGCCTGGAACTGACCGAGACCGAGAACAAGGGTGAGGTTCCGTGCAGCGCGCCGCACCAGGCGGAAGCTACCGGAACAGCCACCCTGCCCAACACCTCGAACGGCGAGCCCCCGTCGGATACCACCTTCGCCGATCTCGTCGGCACCCGCTGCGATGCGGTGGCCACCCAGTTCCTGGGGCGGGCTTTTGCGCGGACCTCGACCATGCAGGTCGGCTGGCTCACGATTGCCGCCGACAGCTGGCGTGCCGGCACCCGCACGTTGACCTGCACAATCAGGTTCACGGACGCGGCGGGCCGGTTGGCCGCGGTCACCGGCGAGCTGACCCGTGGTGCGACAGCTGGTGCCGGGACCGTCATGACCTCATTGCGGTCGGTATCGGTATCGGCCTGAGTCAACCTTCGTCAAACCCGGCTGGCGTCCCCGATGACCAGAGGACTCCAGCCGGGAGAGATCACGCCGCAACGGTCACCCCGTCACGGTGTTCGCTCAGATTGTTATGCCCCCTGGTCGGCCTTCCACCAGTAGCTCTTGCTCGTGGCGTCCTTCCGGAGGTCGGGCAGGATGGTACTGATGTCGTTCTCGGTGTCGGTGATGTTCCAGCCGACCCACGAGATGCCCTGCCGCTCGAACACCTCGGCCGTCCAGCGGGAACCGTCGAAGGACGTCGCCTCCGCCACAACTCCCGCAGGCCCCATGAACTCGGTGCAGATGACCGGGTAGGAGGCCTTCAGCTTGACCCACGGCTGCGAGCTGGTCTCCCAGTATGCGTGGAAGCCGACCGACGTCTTCGACCAGTCGACGACCCCGTCAAACTGGCTGGCGATGCTGAGCATGGTCGGCGGTGAGTCGGCCCCGTAGTTGGCCGGCACGGCGAACGACAGGATGACTGTGTGGGTGTCCGGAGCCTTCGACCGGATCAGCCGGTAGATCTCCTTCTGGTCGGCGATGTTCTGCGCCGTGTAGTCCGCAGGACGCCAGGTGACCGGCTCGTTGTACAACTCGTAGAGCACGTTCGTCCGATTCGCATAGCGTGGCGCGATTGTGCTCCAGAATGTACGCAACCTTTCGATCGTGTACTGCTCGTTGGCGTCGGCCGCCAGAGCGGAATGATAGTCGATCATGACGTACATTCCGTGGGCGTCGGCCTTCGCGATGATTTTGTCCAGGTAGGCGGTGATCTGGGCCATCGTCGGCGACTCGGCCGCCTCGTTGAAGGAGACTGCGACCCGCACGGCGTTGAGATTGTTGGCCTTCAGGGTCGTCCAGAACGCGTCGCCGGTGGCAGCTTCACGGGCCCACAGGACTTGCGAGGCGCCGGACGAGTAGTTCAGGTACCACAGGGTGCCCGCCCGCAGCAGGGTCCCCTGGTCGGTCACCACAGTGTTGTTCCGTACCTGTACCCGGCCACGCACACCGGCGACCACCGTCGTCGAACCGCCTGTCGGTACCGGCGGCACAGGCTTGGCGCTGGCCGTCGGAACAGGGACACCAGCAGTGGTGGACGGGGTGGCGGTCGTGCTCCCGGGCACGGACGGCGGCGTCGGTGGCCGGGTGCCGGTGGTCGCTCCGCCCGGCCCGACCGCGGCCGCGGCGGTCGGCGAGGGAGTCGGTGGCCCGGCTACCTGGGTTGACAGGGGTCGGCACCCCAGCGCCACGAACAGCAACGCGAACAGGAGCACCGGCAGGTATACCGGCCTCTTCCGACGATGAGCGTGGTGCGTCGTAATGGACATACCGTCTTCCGATCTTCGTCGGGGCCATAGCAATCAGTAGCATGTCAAGCGTTCTGCGCAACATGACTACAACACCCGGCCGACTCTTCCTCCCAAGCAACCCGCGACCACCCAGCCGCGGCTACCCAGGCGGCCCCTCCGCCGACCCTCGGTAATCGTGTCAACCCCAGATCGATCGGTCCACATAATTGGGCGTCAATTGACCAAATCAAGCGGATGCGTTTTCAAAGCGTCGGCTCCATCGGCCGGCATCGTTCAGGTGTGGTACGCGTCACTACGATGGCGGACCGCGGTGACTTCGACGGTGTGACTGGCTTCATCGATGAGATAAATAATCCGATACGCGCCTCTTCGAGCTGACCGAAGTGGTGCCAGCGGCGGGTCGAGCATCTTTCCGACCCGGTACGGGGTATCGAGCAGCACGCCGGTGATGAATTCGTAGGCGGCTACGGCGACTTTCTCGGGCAGGGTTTCCGCGAGGGCGCGCGCGGCTGCCCGCGCGATTCGTAGCCGGTAACGGTCCGCAGTCACCCAGCGCGGCCGGCACGACGCAGATAGTCTGCCAGGCCCTCCTCATCGAGATAGTCGCCGGCGCGCACCTGCGCGAGCCCTTCCCGCACCGACGCCATGAGTTCGCTGTCCGCAAGGACCGCGATGGTCTCATGCATGGCTTCATAGTCGTCCGCGGCGACCAGGACAGCCGCGGGACGCCCGTTGCGGGTGATCTCATAGCGTTCATGAGTGGTCTGCGCATCGGTCACGATCTCGGATAGGCGGGTCCGGGCGTCGGCGAGCGGCACAGTCGTCATGTACAGAATTCTAGCGCACTCCCAATGGGTCGACAAACGACATCCGCGAGTGTTCCCTCGCCCGCGGGTCAGCCGCGGCGCAAGCGTCCAATCATGGTGAGCTCGTCGCGGATGGCCCTGCGCTGCCTGTCAGGGGTCCAGTGATCCGGGTCGAACAACGCCTGGGTGCCGATCCCGTGCACGAGCAGCAGCAGACGAGAGGCCGTGTGCTGGCTCTCGTCCGGGTCGAGACCGTTGTCGTCGCCCGTCTTGCAGCCCATCTCGTCGTCAAGGACACGCCCGATGCGGGCACGCGCGGTCCGCACGCGCTCGCGCTGCTCAGCGGCAAGTTCCGGGTCGAAGGCTGCGATCCCCCAGAAGGCGAACCACAGCCGCCAGTCCTTGCGGCGGTCGTCGTCGAGGGGAAGCAGCGTTTCGAGACAGGCCTGCATCGGCTGCCCGTCGGTGCCCGTGACCGCGAGGAAGCGGGCGAGCGACCGGGCCGAAGCCGTCCGATAGGTGGACAGCAGCAGGTCCCGCTTGTCGGTGAAGTAGTGACTGACGATCGCTGTGCTACAGCCGGCGGCATCAGCCACCTGACGGAACGTGAGCGCGTCCACGCCGCGGCTGGCCACCAGGTCGGCGGCGATCGCCGCGACCTGGTCACGACGCAGATCATGATCAATGTATCGGGGCATTGACACCGATACTACTTGGATATACAACAACTGTCATATGACAAGCGTCATATATAGGCTCGCCCGCTACCCCACCACTGTGCGGTGCGGTGCCGCGAAACCTCAGAAAGGGACACGGACATGGAGGTCTTCGACGTCGTCGTGCTCGGTACGGGTGCCGCCGGGTTGACCGCCGCGCTGGCCGCGCATGACGGCGGGGCGAGCGTGGGCCTGTTCGAAAAGGCCTCGCAGGTCGGCGGGACGTCGGCCTGGTCCGGGGGGATGGTCTGGATACCCGGCAATCCCCACCTGGGCGCCCTCGGCCTGACCGACAGCCGGCAGGAGGCACTGACCTACCTGGAGTCGCTCTCGCACGGGCTGGTCGATCCCGCGCTCGCGGCCGCATACGTCGATACCGGGCCCAAGGTGATCTCGTGGCTGGAGGAAAGGACGCCAGCCTCATTCACGATTATCAAGGACTTCCCCGACTACCACCCGCAGCATCCCGGCGCGAAGCCCGGGGGCGGACGCTCGATGGAGTGCCCACTGTTTCCCTTCGATCAACTCGGCCCGTGGGCTGACCGGGTGAGCGTGGGTTACCAGCTGAGCGGCAACATCATGATGAGCGAGACCTCGCTGGGCCGTGGCGCACCGGGCGGTGTTGCGACGCAGGAGATGGCCCGCCGGCGGGTCCACGACGAGCGCGGCGCCGGCCAGGGGCTGGTCGGCGCCCTGCTGCGTGGCTGCCTGGACCGCGGCATCGAGCCGCGGACCGAGAGCCGGGCGCAGGCGCTGGTCGTCGAGGCAGGTCGGGTGGTCGGCGCACGGTTCGAGGCGGCCACCGGCCCCTTCGAGGTCGGAGCGCGAGGCGGAGTCGTTCTCGCCACCGGCGGCTTCGAGCATGATCCGAAGCTGGTGCGCGCGTTCATCCGCGGCCCGCTCGACCGCGCCGTGTCCGTCCCGACCAACACCGGTGACGGCCTGCGGATGGCCATGCGCATCGGCGCGGACCTGAACAACATGCGGGAAGCCTGGTGGGTGCCGACGATCGACGTCGTGCATCCGGTGGCCGGCATCGTGCCCTGGCAGGTCAACGGCGAGCGGTCCAGACCGCACTGCATCATGGTCAACCGCGGCGGGCGACGCTTCACCAACGAGGCGGCGAACTACAACGCGTTCGGAGCGGCCTTCCACGTACTCGACGTCTCCACCTTCGAGTACGTCAACCACCCCGCCTGGATGGTTTTCGACCACCACTACCTCACCCGTTACGGTCTCGCCGGGCACCGCCCGCCCGCATCCACGCCCGCCTGGATCATCCAGGCGTCGACCGTCACCGGGCTCGCCGACGCCATTGGCGTTCCCACCGAAACGCTGGCGGCGACCGTCTCCCGCTGGAACGAGCACGCCGGCCACAGCGCCGACCCCGACTTCGGCCGGGGCGACAGCGTCTTCGACCGGTGGTGGGGTGATCCGGCCTTCGGGGACAGCGCCGCGGCAACGATCGGCCCGCTGGACACGGCGCCCTTCTACGCCGTGCAGGTCCACAGCGGCACGCTCGGGACCAAGGGCGGACCGCGGACGGATCCCGACGCCCGGGTCCTCGACGTCGACGGCCGGATCATTCCCGGTCTGTACGCGGCGGGCAACGCCATGGCGTCCGCCATGGGTATGACATACGGCGGTGCCGGCGGCACGCTCGGCCCGGCCATCGTCTTCGGGTATCTGGCCGGGCGCGACGCCGCCGCCAGAGTGCACCCCCACGCCGTTGGTGGCGACCTCGCGGGTTGACCGCACCCTGGAACCGTCGCCGGCCTGGGAACGCGATCCGGACAGGCGGTTTTCAGCGGCAGCCGTGAGGATGTACGCATGCGCGCAGTCGTTGTCAGAAAGCACGGCGGACCGGCTGTACTTGAGGTGAGCGACCGGGACGCCCCGCACGCCGGTCCCGGCCAGCTGGTCGTCGACGTCGAGGCGGCCGGCGTCAACTTCATGGACATCTACCAGCGACAGGGCAACCCGCACTACGTCGGGGATCTACCCTACGTTCCCGGCGCCGAGGGCGCGGGCACCGTGGCGACTGTCGGGCCGGGCGTCACCGATTTCACCGAGGGCGACATGGTCGCGTGGACGGGCGTGCCGGGCAGCTACGCCGAGCAGGTCGCCATCCCCGCCGACCGGGCCGTCCCCATCCCGGACGGGGTCGCGCCGCGGCTGGCCGCAGCCGTCATGTTGCAGGGCATGACCGCCCACTATCTGGCCAACAGCACCTACCCGGTCGCGGCCGGCGACCCCGTGGTCGTGCACGCGGCGGCCGGCGGGGTGGGTCTGCTGCTCACCCAGATGGTCAAGATGCGTGGTGGGATCGCCGTCGCCACCACCTCAACGGCTGACAAGGCCGAGCTCGCCCGCCACGCCGGAGCGGACCACGTCACCGACTACGAGGACTTCGCCACCGTGGTACGAGAGGTCACCGACGGCGTCGGCGCGGCTGTCGTGTACGACGGCGTCGGCCGGGCGACCTTCGACGAGAGCCTGTCCGCCCTTCGTCCACGCGGCTACATGGTCCTCTACGGCGCGGCCAGTGGGCCGGTTCCTCCGCTCGAGCTGCAGCGCCTCGCCGGCGGCGGGTCGTTGTTCGTCACCCGCCCGACGCTTGTCCACTACATCGCCAGCCGTGATGAGCTGCTGAGCCGAGCTAATGATCTTTTCAGCTGGATCGCGCGGGGCCAGCTTGAGGTCCGCATCGGCGGCACCTATCCACTCGACGGCGCTGCCCGAGCGCATGACGACCTCGCCTCCAGACGCACGACCGGAAAACTGCTGCTGCTTCCTCGTTAGCGCTCGGGGGACTGCGGCCTCCGGGCCTCCGGGCCTCCGGGCCACCGGGTCACCGGGGCGGTTTGCGCATGATCAGCGGCGGTAACCTGAAGTCGATCAGCGATCGGTCGGTGGACCAGGGAGCGTACGGCGCCTGCGCAAGCATGCCAAGGGCGATCAGCGGACGGTCGTAGTTGACCCGCCAACCGGCCCAGTCCCGCCATGCCTGGTCCCGGTCCGCCCGGACGGGCAGGCCGGTGTCGGCGAAGCCGTCGACGACCGCGTCCCACTCGTCCCGGGCAATGCTGATCGGGTCTTCCGGCCGCGGATCGGGCGAGTAGGAGATCATGAAAAAGTCCGCGATGCGCCGTAGCGCCAGGTACCCCGACCGGATACACAGCTCGGCTTCGACGTCCCGCGGGACGTCCAGGACCGCGGTGAGGAAGGCCGCGGAGTCGAGGACGGCGCCGGCTGCGGTGATCCAGGAATGGTCGGGCTGAGGTGATCGGAAGAACACCAGTACCGAAAACGATGTATGGGTCTCCTCGATGTCGACGAACCACATCTCCATCTCACCCCAGGTCGCGGTCAGCCGGTCGAACCGCTCAAGGCGCCATGCACGGGTGAGTAGCTCGAAACCCGTGGGAGGGCTCCCGGCCCGGACCTCGAGCTTGGCGACCATGGCCTCCCGCCGGCTGAAGGAGCCGTAGATCGCCGGCAGGAAAGAGATCAACAAGGTGACCAGAAGAAGGCCGATCGAGGCTTCGACGAAGGCGAGCCCGATCGACAGCATCCCCTGGGGTGCGTCGAATCCCAGCGTGAACAGGGACGATCCTGACATTCTGAACGCGTCGCCGAGGCCCCGGGCCGGCTCCGCGGCCCACTGGGCGAGGACGAAACCCCCGTAGACCAGCAACAGCCAGGACTGCAACAGGAGCAGCAGGACGAACGGACCGTAGTTGGCATACACCCGGTCACGTAAGTCATACGTCGGGGCACGGCCCACCCGGAGCCGGAACGCCCACCGCACCAGCACGAAGACGAACCGGCTGAGCCGGGAGGGGACCCCGCGGGGCAGCACGGTCGTACGTACCGCCGACAGCACGGTGGCGATGACGACCGCCAGACCGGCGAGCACGCCCACAATCCTCACAGCGATCACTGCGAAAGCCAGGCGCGCATGACACCGCCATCAATGATCACTATCCGCGGGCCGAGGTGGCAGGTGCTTCAGGTTATACCGAGCGTCGGTCGAGACGCCCATGCGACGCGCGGCTCAGCCTGCTTTCCGATCGTGGCTCAAACGGCTCAGGCGGCCTCTTCACGCCACGCGGGAGGCCGGCTCGTCGGCACGGATGCGGCGTCCGGCGGCCGGCGTCCACCGCGTCGGGAACCACCAGTTCCAGTCGCCGAGAAGCTTCATCATCGCCGGGACGACGACAAGCCGGACGATGGTCGCGTCGACCAGGATAGCGGTGGCCAGGCCCACGCCGAGTTCTCTGGGTGAGGTACCCCCGGCAAAGGCGAATGAACCGAAAACGGTGACCATGATAAGTGCGGCAACCGTGATCGTCCGAGCGCTGGCAGCCAGACCCTGCCCGACGGCGGTGGCATTGTCCGCGCCGGCAAGATACCGCTCGCGGATGCGGGTCAGGAGAAACACCTCGTAGTCCATCGACAGGCCGAATACAATCGCCAGAAGCAGGACGGGCACGATCGAGTCGATATACCCGGGCGAGGAGAAACCGAGCCAGTCGAGCCAACCCCACTGGAATATCGCGACGAGGACCCCATAGGCCACGCCAACCGAGAGAATATTCATCATGACGGCTTTGAGGGGCAGCAGCACGCTACGGAAGAGGAAAATCAGGACCAGATAGGAGAAAACCAGAATGAAAAGAACAATCTTCCAGAGATCCCCGAAGATGGCTCGGTCCATTGCGACTTCGAACGAGGTGGTACCACCGATGTCCGCGTCCTTTCCGCTGAGGGCCGTCACCGTGGCGAGCAGGGCGCGGGCCTGGTCCGATTCGGGGTCGGCGGCGGGGGTGACCTCGACGAGATAGTGCCCGGCGAAAGCGACCGGCGGCGCAACGGCGGCGACCCCGTCCAATCGGCCGACATCCGCGGCGATCCGGTCAGCCGCCTCCTTGCCTGAGACGACGAGTTCCATCATTCCCAGCGCGCCCGGTCCGGCCAGCGCCGTGAGCTGGCCGGTGGCCAGCCGGACTTCCGCGTCGGGAGGAAGCTGGTCCAGGGCACCGTTGCGGGTGTGGATGCTCAACAGCGGGCTTGCCGCAAGGAGCAGGACCGCGACGCCGGCAGCGAGGAAGGCGACGGGCCGACGCATGACCATCCCGGCCCAGCCCACCCAGAATCCGCCGTCACCATCGGTCAGTCGTCGCTGCACGTGTCGTCGCTGGACGTGTCGTCGCCGGATGCATTGCGGGAAACGGATGCGTAGCCGTTCGATCCGGGGTCCGGCCAGGGCGAGCAGCGCGGGCAGCAGGGTGGCTGTGGCCAGGACCGCGACACCGACGACGATGATCGCCCCAGCCGCCATGGAACGGATCGCGTTGACGTTGACGAACAGGAGGCTGGCCAGCGACACGATGACGGTCGCACCCGAGTAGACGACCGCCGTGCCGGCGCTCGCGAACGCGCCGCGCAGTGCCTCACCGCCATCGCACCCGGCACGCAGTCGGGCCCGGTAGCTGGCAACCACGAACAGGCAGTAGTCGACGGCAACCCCGATCCCGACCATCGACGCGATGTTGGTCACGTAGATCGAGATCTCGAACGAGCCCGCGAGAAAATAGATCGCCGCTCCGGTCACGGCAACAGCGACCAGGCCCAGCGCTATCGGGGTCAGCGCGGCCAGCAGCGTCCCGAACGCGGCAAGAAGAATGAGAAGCATCAGCGGGAAGCTGACCGTCTCAGCCCGGACAGCCTGCTTCCTGGAGACCTCCTGGAAATTCGACCACATCGCCGCCTCGCCGACCACCCGCGTCGACACGCCCGCGCGATCGGCGACCAGTGCCCGGCGGAGCTCGGCCGCGAAGTCGAAGATTCTCTCCTGTTCGACCGCGCGCAGGGGAACGAGTGCGGCGCGTCCACCGTCAAAGCGCTGGACCGGACCACCCGAAAGCAGCCTTGGATAGCGCCGGAGCTCGGTGGCAACCTCTTCCAGCCGGTCGTCGACAGCGGCGTTGTTCGTGCCCTGGACAAATACGGCGAGTGGTTCGCCCTCCCGGCCGGGAAACTCCTTCAGTCTCTCCATCGCCAGTGCGGCCGAGCTGCCGGGAACGTCCCAGCCGCTGCCGGAGAGGCGGCTGGTCTGCGTCGCGGCGAGCGGCACGGCGACAATGAAGAGCACGAGCCAGACTCCGATGAACAACAGCCTTCGGCGTGCGACGAAACCGGCAAGGATATCGAGGAACCGCTCAATACGCCCAGACCGAGCGTTGCCCACAAATTTCCCCCTTTCGGCTGTCGTGACACCGACCGCCGGGTCCGGGCGTGCAGAGCGGATTTCCGCACAAACGAGGATGCGACCGCCCAGCTTGCGGCACCCGTCCTCGGACGCTTGTGATTCCGCGTCCTGCCCCCCGGGGAGTCTGCCATCGCGGGCCGCGGTCCAACGTCACCCTCGACCGGCGTTTCACCGCCCGGCGGCGGACGGCTCAACCCGACTCCCCTCCGGTGAACTCCCGCGCCCCGCCGCCATCACCAGCCGGAAAGCGCTCCTACCAGCTGCGGGATGATCGAGGCGGCCGCGTGGAGGTGCGGCCGCGTGGCGGTGCGGCCGCGTGGCGGTGCGGCCGCGTGGCGGTGCGGCCGCGTGGCGGTGCGGCCGCGTGGAGGTGCGGCCGCGTGGAGGTGCGGCCGCGTGGAGGCTCAATGCCCGAGGATGCGGCGGAGGATCTGGTCGACGCGCTGCCACGCCTCTGCCGGAATGGGCCCGAGCCGGTGAGACAGGCCAGCTGTCGGGATCCACGCGATCAGCTCGGGTAGCACCGTGCCGGGGATCGGATCGGTGATCCCCGCATCGGCGGCGTAGTCGTCGTGAGGCAGGGGATCGCCCGGAATGACGGGGCAGGTGACCACTCGCCCGGTGCCGGCACTGTTGTACATGTCAGCCGACACGATCAGTACGTAGACCGGTGCGTCGGCCCGCGCCCACACCTCACCCTGTTGCACGCTGGCGCAGCTCCTCCAGGCGGGCGTACTCGCCGTCCAGATACGCCGGTGTCATGCCGAGAGCAACGTTGCGCTCCTGCTGCCGAACAAACCGAGTGGTCCAGATGGACTCCGTCAGGGTCTTGTCCACCCAGGCCGACAAAGTGAGCCCCGCGGCGGCGGCCTGGGCGCGGGCCTCCGCCAGCGTCGCGGTCCGCACAGACACGTTGAGATTCGGCATGTTACACAGCATAAGGCGGTCCATCGCAGGCGTCGTCAGTCCTCCATCCGCCCGCGATGCAGCTGACGCTCCCACCCGGCGGGTGTGACAGCGGCGAGGCCTGCGGCGCTGAGAGAGTCGGGGCCTGGCCCTACCGCATCCGGCCGGTGGCCGTACCCCACCGGCCGGATGTCGGGGCCTTGCCCGGTCACCGTCCCCCGGGCGAGGCCTCACCGCTGCGCCACCCACCCACGGCCGACGGTGGCTCACGTCAGCCTGATGCGACCGTGCGCCTTCTGGATCATCGCCCGCATCGACCAACATCCATCAGACACGCCCTAGTCGCCGTTCGCTGTCGTCGTGGCCGAAGCTTCCAGGGTCGTGCCCGGAGCCACGGTGACCGTGGCCTGCCCCGACGCGGGCTGGCTTCCTTCGGAGTCGTCAGCCTGGCCTTTTGTCTTCTTATCGGTTCCTTTGGTTGCGTGTCCCTTGCCGTGGCCAGCTGACTGGCTCTCGGGTTCCGCGGTTGGTGTCACTGTGCCGGTCGGGTTCGCGCTCTCCCCCGCGGCACGATCGTCGGCGAGTGCTGCCGCACAGTAGGTAGGGACCTGCCCCTTACCTCCGGCGGCGGTGACCAGTGCGCTGTAAGCCGGGGTGTCGAGGGCCGTGCCGGGATTGTCAGCTGCACCGGCCGTGTAGGCGCGGCATAACCCCACCAGCGATGCCGAGACGGCTGGACTGGCGTTGCGCCCATGGCCGGATGACGTCGCCTCATGAGCCCAAGCCAATACGGAGGCGGAGGCGGACGTCGCCAGCTGCGCGGCAGGAGAGTCACTCCCCCCTGGCGAGGGCAGGACAACCGTGCTGGCGACAACAGCAAAACCACCAACAGTAGTGGCTGCGACCACCGCTGTGACGGCCTTGACCGTCAGGAGCTTCCCAACGCCGATGTTGATCGGCGAGTCGCGCCGAGGCTGGGTGGCGGGAGCCAGACGTGCCTCCCGGAAGGCGGCAACAGCCGATTCCTCGCCAGCGAGCTCACCGACACGAGCCGAACCGGCCGCGGCCGCGAGCAGGTCTGCGAGGGAACCCGGACCGGCCTGCCGATTGACCGTGCCGCCGCGCAGCATCCGCTCTGCGTCGTCCCGGCCAATCTGACGGGGTCGGTGTGTGCTCATCTCATGTCCTTCAGCGTCGGATCCGTCAGCGTCGCGGCCTTCAGCGTCGCAGCCCCTGCTGACGCCAGACCCAAATAAGATCATTGTGACGGGAGTCGCGGGTGGCCCTGAGCGGTCCCGTCCACGACGCCATCCCCGGGCTGTCCGACCTGTTCGGCGAGGCGGCGTAGCCCGCGGTACGCCGCGGTGCGGACGGCACCTGCGCGTTTGCCCAGCACCCGCCCGGCGGTCTTCGCGTCCAGACCCATGACCACACGCAGCAGTACCGCCTCGGCCTGGTCCCGCGGCAGAGCTGCGATCATCTTGAGCGCCGCATCGGTGGACACCGCCTCGAGCGCACGTCCAGCGGTGTCGTCATCGGCCGCCATATCGACCATATGTTCGAACGGTGCGCCGAGCTGAGGGCGGCGCCGTTGCCGACGCAGGTGGTCCAGGGCGCGGTGGCGGGCGATCGTCGCGGCCCAGCCGCGGAACCCGTCGATGTCCCCCTGAAGGGACGGCAGGTCTCGGGCGATCTGCAACCACGCCTCGGATGCGACATCCTCCGCGTCCTCACCGACGAGTGCGCGCAGGTAGCGCAACAGCCCGGGCTGGACCGCCCGGTAGATCATCCGAAACGCATCCTCGTCACCGCGTTGTGCCTCACCGACGGCGGCCGAGAGGTCCTCGGCCGCCGTCGGTGATCGCTCGACGCCCCCCAGTCGCTGATCGGCGTCCGCTGGTAACCGCTCGACCTCCCGGCACGACTCCTGGCCCTGTCGGGGGGTACGGGCAGGGGCCGACGTGGAGCCGACAAACCATTGCCGTGGAAGGTCGATGCCGACGGTGCCGGCACCTCCGTCACTCGACTCCGCGCTCTGATCCACCAGCGACATAATGGGGCACGCCACATAGGACGTGCACAACACCCAGAACACCGATATCCGCTGGAAAGATCACGACTGTCGTGACGTGAGCGCAGCCATCCGCGCTGGCAGTAGGTGCCTGCCGTACGTCGAGACGAGCAGCCGTGCCTACGCCCGCGGACGGATGCCAGGGCGGTCCGGGCGCGGCTACCGTTGTCGGAATGGACGGTAAGCCGATGGTCACGATTGGCCGGTGGCTGCACGCCGATGTCCTACCGACCGCCGTCGCGGCGACGGTGCTCATCGCCGGCTCGTCCAAGGCCGGGAAGGATCAGGTGCCACCGCACCGATCGATCGATGCCGCCGGCTACGTCCTACTCGCGCTTGCCGCGGCCGGGCTGATGGTGCGCCGCCGCGCCCCGATGGCAATGTTGATGCTGGAGAGCCTGCTGGTCGGGGGATATCTGGCTGCCGGCTATCCGCACGGCCCGGTGTTCCTGACCGTGGCGGTGGCCGCCTACACGGTCGGGCTGCGGCTGGAGCCACGGGCGTCGGTTGTCGCCGCCGGCGTCGCAACCAGCCTCCTGGTCACCGGTAGCGTTGTCGCTGTCGCGTCGGGTTACGCCGACGGCGGCTGGACGTATGTCTTCACCCTGACCGCCACCGTGGTTGTGGCTGGCGTTCCGGCTCTGATCGGCGCGCTGCTGCGCAAGGCCCGGCAGGCCGCGGCGCTGGCGGACGAAGAGGCGACCAGACGCCGGATCGACCAGGAACGACTGCGGATGGCCCGCGAGGTGCACGACGTCGTCGGGCACAGTCTGTCCGTCATCTCCTTGCAGGCCGGGGTGGCGCTGCACGTACTCGACCGCCGACCCGAGCAGGCGCAGGTCTCGCTGGAGGCGATTCGCCGCACCAGCGTCGAGGCGCTCGAAGAGCTGCGAGCCACCCTCGCGCTCACCCGCGCCGAGCGAACGCCACTCACCGGTCTGGGCCGCCTGCCCGGCCTGCTCACCGAGGTGCGCCTGGTTGGCCTACCGGTCGAGACCGTTGTCGAAGGCAACCTTGCCGCGCTGCCGGCCGAGGTCGACCTGGCTGCCTTCCGGGTTGTCCAGGAATCGCTGACGAACGTGCTCCGCCACGCCGGTCGGTCCCGGGTGCACGTAGAACTGCGGCTGACGGCCGGTCAGCTCACCGTCGACGTCACCGACACGCCCGAGCCGTCGGACCTGCCTGCGCCATTGGATGCATCCGCCGGGCAACCCGCGCCCCGCGGCACACTCGACCGATCCGGCCACGGCCGATCCGGCCACGGCCTTGCCGGCCTGCGGGAACGCGCCGCCGAGCTCGGTGGCTCGGTCAGCGCCGGCCCGCGGCCCGGGGGCGGCTGGCAGGTACGGGCCGTCCTGCCGACGGTGACCACCGCGTTGAGCGGGGTCACGGTATGACCGGCGCGCAGCTGATCCGCGTACTGATCGCCGACGACCAGCCACTGATCAGATTGGGCCTGCGGGTACTCATCGAGACCGAGGACGACCTCGAGCTGGTCGGGGAGGCCGACGACGGGCGGGCCGCGCTCGACCTGGTCCGGCGCGCCCGACCCGACGTCGCCCTGCTCGACATCCGGATGCCGGTGCTCGATGGCCTTTCCGCGCTGCGCGCCATCACCGAGGACCCGGATCTCGCCCACACCCGGGTCGTCATGGTCACGACCTTTGAGCTGGATGAGTACGTGTTCGAGGCGCTGCGCTGCGGGGCCTCGGGGTTCGTGCTCAAGGACGCCCCACCCGCCGACCTGCTGCGGGCGATCCGGGTGGTGGCCGCCGGTGATTCTTTGCTGTCACCGACGGTCACCCGGCGGGTGATCAATGCCTTCGCCCGCCGACCCGCTCCCGCGTCCGCACCCGACCTGAGCAGCCTCACCACTCGCGAACGGGAAGTGATGGGCCTGGTCGGGTGTGGACTGTCGAACGAGGAGATCGCCACCCACCTGGTCATCAGCCCGGCCACCGCCCGCACCCATGTAAGCCGGGTCATGGTCAAACTCGCTGCCCGGGACCGGGCACAGCTTGCCGTCCTGGCGAACCAGGCCGGGCTGGTCGACACCTGAACCAGCGTCCCCGGCGCGCCAGCCCCCGAGTCACCACGGCCCCGGGTGCCGCCACGGTTCCGGTCCACCGCGGTCCGCCTCTACGCAACCGGCCCATCCACATACGCGCGGATGGGTAGGCCAAGTCACCCCGCTGAGCGGACGACACGACAGGCCTGGTCGGACGAGCGTGGACGGCATGACAACGACTCTCGACGGTTCCAGCGCCACTCCCGGCGCCCATCCCGGCGCTCTGCCTGCGAATCCCGGTATCTTGCCGCCGACGCTCGCCAAGCCGCACCCGCCGGCGATCGACGTGCGCGGGCTCACCAAACGCTTCGGCCGCCGAACGGTCGTCGACGGCCTCGACATCACCGTTCCCACCGGAGTGGTCGCCGGCTTCGTCGGGCCGAACGGAGCGGGCAAGACGACAACCCTGCGGATGCTGCTCGGGCTCGTCCGCCCAACGGCTGGGAGCGGCACGATTCTCGGGCATCCGCTCACCCGTCCAGCGGACTACCTGCCCAGGATCGGCGCCCTGATCGAAAGTCCGGCGCTGTACCCGGCGCTGTCCGGCGAACGCAACCTCGCGTCGCTGGCCGTCCTCGCGGGCCAGGATCCGGATCGTGTCCCGGACGTCCTGGACACGGTCGGGCTGGCCGGCCGGGGCGGCGATGCCTTCCGCACCTACTCGCTGGGGATGAAGCAGCGCCTTGCGATCGCAGCCGCTCTGCTCTGCGATCCCGAGCTGCTCGTTCTCGACGAACCGACCAACGGCCTCGATCCGTCCGGTATCCGCCAGATGCGGGATCTCGTCCGTTCGCTCGGCGGCGACGCCCGCGGCTCCGGCGCGGACCCCTCGGCCCATCCGCGCCGGACCGTGCTGATCTCATCCCATCTGCTCACCGAGGTCGAGCAGATCTGCGACTGGATCATCGTAGTCGAGCGGGGCAGGTTGGCCTACCAGGGGCCGACGGACGGCCTGATGGCCGATGGAAGCCATCGTGTGACGTTGCGCCCGGAGCAGCCCGATCAGCTTGGCATGCTGGCCGATCTGGTCGCCGGCTTCGGCCTGCGGGTGACGCGCGACGACGATCACATCACCCTGCACCTGGACGGTGTCGCGGCTGGCACGACGCACAGCACGACGCACAGCGACCAGAACGCGGCGGCGAGGACGTCTCTGCTGGCCGAGCTGAACCGGGCGACGCTCGCCCGCGGCATCACCCTCGTCGAGATCGCGCAGCAGCGGGTGAGCCTTGAAGAGCGCTATCAGGGCCTCGTCGAGACCACCACGAACAGCCAGGCTGGGGAGGAGACACGATGAACATCACCACCACGGTGGCCCGCGCCTACCGGGCCGAAATGATCAAACTGCGCCGGCCGAGCACTCTTGCGGCGATGGGAGTGATCGGGGCGCTGAGCGTGCTGGCGACCGTGCTCGCGTACGCGCTCGCGCATGCGACCCCTGACCTCACCGTCACCGCGAGGGGCTCGGGCTTTCAGGTCATGCTGGCCCAGCTCGCCGCCCCGGCCGGGCCGACGCTGGGGTTCGTGGGCGGGACGACGTTCATCGGACTGCTGGTCTTCGTCGTGTTCACCGTAAGTATGACCAACGAATACGGTCAGGGAACCCTGCGCACGCTCTTCCTGCGGGAACCCCGCCGTCTGGGCTGGCTCGGTGGACGGCTGGGCGCCATGTTCTCGGCCCTTGCCGCCGCGCTGCTCGTCGCACTGATGCTGAGCGTCGCCACGGCACTGCTCATGAGCCAGATACGCGGTATCGACACATCACAGTGGTGGACGGGCGCAGCGCTGCGCGAAGCTGCCGACAACTACCTCAACGCCCTGGTGGGAACGGTGTTCTTCGCGCTGGTCGGGACCACGCTGGGCATCCTGCTGCGGTCCACCACCCTCGCCCTCGCGATCGGCATCGCCTGGATGTTCCCGGTCGAGCACATCGTCCAGAACGCCTGGAGCGGCGCAACCGGGGTCTTCCCCGGTCTCGTGTTCGACGCGGTGGGACGAGGCGGGGTGGTCGACGCCTCGTACGGTTCCGCCCTGGCGGTCGGCACCGGGTACGCCCTGATTGCCGCCGTCCTCGGCGCGGTCAGCCTCGCCCGCCGCGACGTGACAGCCTGACTCCGCTCCAGCGACTCTCACAAATTCAAGAGAATTGACCATTTTTCGATTGATCCATTCTGATTTCGAATGGCAGCCGCCCAGCCCCGGCCGACATCGTCGGAGTTGGTGGGAAATTCATCGCCGATTTATGGTGGGGCCAACCGCTCCGGCCACGACTGCGCGACCATTCCCTCGCTCCCGAAGGCGGTCCGCGAAGCGTGCGGATCTTCGACGACGAATTCGCGAGAAAATCCCGACGACCTGTCATCGCCTCCGGACCTCGGAAAGGTCACGCCATGAATCCAGCCACAGTCGGGCCGCCGGTAGCCGACCCACCGACCGTGGTCTTCGATGGCTTCGACCCGGCACACCGCGCTGATCCCTATCCGCGCTACGCCGTGGTACGGGAGGCCACAGCGCTGTACCGCAGCGCACTCGGGCCACACCTGGTGACCCGGTACGCCGAGTGCGCCGCCGTGCTGTCGGAGCCGGCATGGAGCCATGCCGGCGAGGCGGAGCTCTTCCACCCGGACGTGGACCAGCACGAACTGCCGGCGTCCTTCCTGTGGATGGATCCCCCCGACCACACCCGGCTGCGCGGGCTGGTCAGCAAGGCGTTCACCGCCAGGCGGGTGCTGGACCTGCGACCGCGGATCGCCCAGATCGTCGACGGACTGCTCGACGCGGCGCTGGCCGCCGGCGAGGTGGACGCGGTCGAGTCGCTGGCCTATCCGTTGCCGCTGACGGTCATCTGCGAACTGCTGGGCGTACCCGCGGCCGACCACGACCTCATCCACCGGTGTGCACCCGCGCTGGCCCGCGGGTTCGACCCCGATCTGCTGCTGACCCAGCGGGAGCGGACGGCCAGGAGCGACGCCGCAGCCGAGCTGCTGGCCTACTTCGCCCACCTGATCGCCAGCAGGCGTGCGGAGCCCGCCGCCGATCTGGTCAGCGAGCTCGGTGCGGTACAGGAACGCGGCGACGTCCTCACCGCGCAGGAGATGCTCGCGACCTGCGTGACCCTGCTCGTGGCCGGACACGAGACCACGGTCAACCTGGTCGGCAACGGGTTGCTCGCCCTGCTGCGCCATCCCGGGCAGCTGGCTCTGCTGCGGGCCCGCCCGGAGCTCGCCGCGCCCGCCGTGGACGAGCTGCTGCGCCACGACTCACCGGTGCACATGACCACCCGGGTAGCCCGCCGCGGGCTCATGCTCGGCGGACAGGCCTTTGCCCCGGGTGAGGGCATCGTGCTCCTCATCGGGTCCGCCAACCGGGACCCGCGGGCCTTCGATCGACCCGATGAGCTCGACCTCGCCCGCTACGCCGACGAAGCCGGCACCGCCCGTCACCTCACGTTCAGTCTGGGCATCCACTACTGCCTCGGCGCACCGCTGGCGAGGTTGGAGATGGAGGTTCTGCTCACCGCGATCGTCCGCCGGGTGCGGCGGCTCCTGCCCGGCTCCACCGGGCCGACCTACAAGCCGAACCTGGTGCTGCGCGGCCTGGCCAGGCTGCCCGTCCAGGTGCGCTGACCGTCCAGATGCGCTGACCGTCGTTATTCCGAGGACACCGTCGTTACTCCCGAGGACGAGGAGAAGTAGATGACGAGCGCCCCGACCGCGGACAACCCGCTGGCAGTCTTCGGCCCGCAACACCGGGCCGACCCCTACCCGGTGTATCGGCGGATCCGGGAGGGCGGGGCGCTCCAGCCGATCGGCCCGACGCTGTGGCTCGCTCCCCGCTACCAGGAATGCGAAGCCGTGTTGGCGAACCCCGACTGGGGCCACGGTTACGACGACGGCATCAACCCGTTCCGGCCCGACGTCGCGGCGGCGGACGTACCGGGGTCGTTTCTGGTACGCGACCCACCCGAACACACCCGGCTCCGGGCGCTGGTCAGCCGGGCGTTTTCAGCACGGACGGTCGCCGAACTGCGCGCCGGCGTGACTGCCACCGCCGATCGGCTCACCGCCGAGATGCTCCAGGCCGGCGGGACGGACGGGACGGGCGAGGCCGACGTGATGACGTCCCTGGCGGATCCGCTGCCGCTGCACACCACAGCCGCACTGCTCGGCATTGCCGTGCAGGAGACCGAACGGCTCCGTGACCCGCTGCGGGCGATGTCCCGCGGCGTCGACCCGGATGTGTTCCTCTCCCCGGCCGACATCGCCGCCCGGGAGGCGGGCGAGCGGACGCTGGAGAGCACCTTCGCCGACCTCATCGAGCAGCGGCGGGCCACCCCGACAGACGATCTGCTCGGCATGATCGCGACGGCTGCGGGCATCGAGGGCCCAATCAACCGGGAGCTGCTCTCCCTCGCCGCACTGATGATCGTCGGCGGCTACGGCACCTCGGAAAGCATGATTGGCAACGCCGTGCTCGGCCTGCTCCGAAACCCCGACCAGCTGGCGCTGCTACGCCGTCGCCCGGAACTGGCGGAGTCGGCGGTCGAGGAGCTCGTGCGGTTCGAACCACCCGTCCAGTTCACCCATCGCGTGGCCCTGCGCGAGCTCACGGTCGGCGGCCAGGTCTTCCCGCGTGGCAGCGGTGTGATCGTCATGCTCGCCTGCGCCAACCGGGACCCGGCGGTGTTCGTCGAACCGGATCGGCTCGACATCACCCGCTACCACGGCCCGTCGCCGGCCCGGCGCCACCTGGCATTCAGCCTCGGCGTCCATTTCTGCATCGGCGCCGTCCTCGGGCGGATGCAGGTCGAGGCCGCCATCATGGCGCTGCTCCGGGCGACCGGCGAACTCACGCTGGCCGCCGAACCTCGCTACCGCGCCAATGTCGCGATCCGGACGTTGGACACGTTGCCGGTCAGGCTGCGCACGGCCTGACCGGCTATCGCCTACCGCCAACCCGTATCATCGACGGCATGTTCGAACAGGTTCGACATCGCCCACCGGCGCTGCTAGATCGGCCGAGGGAAATTGTTGTCGCCTGCGCTCCAACCCGTAGCCATGTGAACATGGCCAGTATAGTCCGTACTGCAGGTTGTTGTGCAGTCAAAAAGGTAATCGTCTGCGGGAATGCTCGTATCGATCCGAAAATTACCCGGGACAGTACGGAGCAGACCCCGATCGAGCACCGCCGCACGCTGAGCCCGGTGTTGAGAACTCTCGCACAGGACGGCTACACACTCGTGGGCCTCGAACAGACGACCAACTCGGTGAATCTGCACGAGTTTCAGTTTTCGCGTAAGACGGCGCTGGTGATCGGCAACGAACGACTTGGCCTCAGCGAGGAAGAACTGGCGCTCATGGGTGCATGCGTGGAGATTCCCGTGTGGGGACTGCCGCACAGCTATAACGTCTCGGTGGCCACCGCCATGGCCTTGTACGAATACTGCCGGCAATATCCAGCCGGTTGACGGTTGACGGTTGACGGTTGACGGCCGTGCACCTGATAAACATGATCAATCAGCCGCTGACGGGTAGCCGCCGGTCTCGTCGTGAACTTCCCTTGAGGATGGCATCGGCCGCATCCAGAAGTTCGTCGGGAGAACGGGGTGCCAACCCCCGGACAACAGGTTCCCAGAAGTCGGTACCAGGTTTGGCTTCAACCTCGACCCGCTGCGGCCGGGGCGCTGCCGTCTCAAAAGCGATCCGCAATGAATGAAGATGGGTACGCGGTGTCGGTGCGTCGGTCTTCTTGCTGAACAAGGGATCGCCGACAATGGCGTGGCCGACCCAGGCGAGGTGGACGCGGATCTGGTGCCTGCGGCCGGTCACGGGCATCGCAAGGACCACGACATGCTGGTCGTCATCCCAGAGGTTCACGAAGTCGGTACGTGACGGGTAGTTCTTACGTGACAGCAGGTTGGCGGCCTTGACATACCACGTGCCGACCGCTGGATCATGCTCGATATGCTGCCGTTCTGCTGCTACTCGAATCCTGCCGCTGCCAGCGGTCAGCAGCGGCAGGTCGATGGTGCCCCGGTCAGGAAAGTGGCCAGGCTGGCATATCGCCAGGTATGCCTTGGCCACGGTTTGCTTCACGAACTGGCGAGTGAGCGCGCCATGGGATTTCTGCGTCTTGGCGAGCACCACCGCGCCCGAGGTCACCTTGTCGATTCGGTTTACCCACCACAGGAGCTCACCGGCGTCGGCAGCCATCGTGACGAGGTCTGTGTCGTGGCGTTCACCCATGACGGACAGCCCAGGTGGCTTGTTGACCACGAGCGCGAAGTCGTCCTCCCAGAGAACGATCCGCTCTCGGAGCCCACTCCAGTCCGCCACTGGTGTTTACCGCGCACCTGCGGCACCGGCGGGTGCCTCGTACCCTGGGATGACCAGCGGCGGGACGCCCGGCGAACCACCGGCGAACAGCTCCGCCCGGGCACTCACAAGATCTTCAACGGTCCAGCGCGCGTCCCGTTCGACCCGACCCACCTCGTGCCACGGCCCGATCCAGATCACCTGGCCACCGCCCACGCAGAAGACCTGCCCGTTGACGTCGGACGCGTGCGGGCTGGCCAGAAAGGCGACCAGCGGCGCGATGTTCGCCGGCGAAAGCTCGTCGAAACCGTCCTCCACCTCCTGCGTCATACCGATCGTCGCGGTCAGCCGCGTCCGCGCCCGTGGTGCGATCGCGTTGACGGTCACGCCGAAGCGTTCCAGCTCGCGGGCGAGGACGAGGGTCATCGACGCGATCCCCGTCTTCGCCGCGGCGTACGAGGACTGCCCGGGGTTGCTGAACAGGCCCGAGTCGCTGGTCGTGTTGATGATCCGCCCGTAGGTGGGCTGGCCTGCCTTCGAACGTTCGCGCCAGTAGGCGGCGGCAAACCGTGACGGCGCGAAGTGACCCTTGAGATGGACGCGGATCACCGCGTCCCAGTCCTCCTCGGTGACGTTGAAACTCATCCCGTCACGCAGGATCCCGGCATTGTTGACCAACACGTTCAGGTCGCCATAGGTGTCGACCGCCTGCTGGACCAGCCGCTGCGCGCCAGCCCAGTCCGCGACGTCGTCCCCGTTGACAACCGCTTCGCCGCCTGTGTCACGGATCAACTGCGCGGTCTCCTGAGCCGGCGTCGCATCCGCTCCGAGCCCGGTACGGTCACCACCAAGATCATTGACAACGACCCGGGCGCCCTCGGCCGCGAGCCACAGGGCCTCCTCCCGTCCGATGCCCCGGCCCGCCCCGGTAACGATGGCCACCTTGCCGTCCAGTGAGCTCATTGCGCCCCCTTCTCTCGACCTCTGTCCGAATACAGTGAACATAGTTCAATATTTCATTCGGACAAGTGGATGCGATCGCGGATCGAACGCCGTCATTCAGCGGCCCCCTAGACGGTCACGGGCGGCTCGGCTACCCCGAACACCTCGTTGAAGCAGTCGATGGTGATGCGGCGCCGCACGTCCTGCGCCACGTCGTCGAACAGCTCGTGCAGCACCTTCTGGGTGTTCGGGAAGGTCCCCTCCAGATGTGGGTAGTCACTGCCCCACATGACGTTGCGGAAACCCAGCGCGGTCGCCGTACCGATGGCGCTGGGATCATGCTGGAAGGATGCGTAGACCTGGCTGTAGATGATCTCGCTGGGTCGCCGCGACAGCTTGGGGCGAACGAACATGTCGTGCTGGCGGTAGGCCTCGTCCATCCGGTCGGCGAGCGCCGGGACGAACGTGGCGCCGCTTTCAGCCATCACGATCCGCAGGCCGGGGTAGCGATCCAGCACACCGGATGCCACGAGATGGGCAATGGTGCGCTGGGCCGGGTAGAAGGTCTCCACGTAGTTGATGACGGCGCCACCCGGGCCCCGGGCCACCTTCTGTTCGGCACCGGTGCCGATGTGGAAGCAGATCGGGATGTCGGCCTCGGCCGCGGCCGCCCACAGCGGCTCCCAGACCTCGTTGTTGAAGTCGCGGCCTTCCGGCGGGGTCGCCGGCAGGAACACCGCCCGGTAACCGGCCGACACGGCGCGCGCCAGCTCGGCGACGGCATCGTCGGTGTCAAGCACCGAGACCACGGCCACTCCCACGAAACGCGGCGAGACGCCCATGACCTCCGACAGGCACCAGTCGTTGTAGGCCTTCCCGCACTCGCGGGCCAACTCCCGATCAGTCATGATCGTCGTCCAGAGCGCCCGGGACGGGAAGACGACCTCGGCCCAGACCCCCTGCTCGTCGAGGTCTTCCAGCCGGATGCGAGGGTCCTCCGCGCCGGGCGGCCGCATCGCGTCGGAGAACGCGATCGGATCGCGGCGAATGATCTGCCCGTCGACGTAGACGGTCTCCCTGCCATCCGCCCGCTCGGCGCGTGGAGCACGGTCCGCGAGCCGCTTCGGGAGGGCGTCCCTCCACAGATCGTGCGGCTCAAGCACGTGCGAGTCCGCCGAGTTGACCCAGATCTTCGCCATGTGTGACTCCCCGCCACTCGGTATAACGACTTTATCTTGTATACCTCAATTCGAGCGGAGTGTCGCCTCTGCCGCAAGGCCCCCCGGCAAGGGGGATGACGGGCCCCGTCAGGATGGTGACGGGGACGCGGGGGTCACGCCGGCGGCTCGCGCCCGGGTCTCGGCGAGCCGGTTGCGCAGGCCGCTGATCACGGTGTCCAGGCCGTACTCCCGAAAGTCACGCCCATGCAGGTTGGCCTGAGCGGGACCGACCAGGTCCAGCGCGGGGAAACCAGCGGCCACCGGCGCCCGGCTACGAGGTGCTCGCCGTCCCCGCATCGCCGCCTCCACGTTGAAACGGCCGTACATGAACGTGTGGACCGTTGCATAGGCGAGCCCGGCTTCGGTCTCGTCAAACCCGGCGTCCAACAGGAACGACAGGGAGGCCTCCATCAGTCGGCGGCCGTTGGGCGGCAGGCCCGGTGTGTCGGCCAGTCGCGCGGCAACACCGGGATAACGGTCCAGGGCATCCGCGACGGCCAGCGACAACGTCCGCAGGCGCTGCTCCCAGGAGCCCTGGGTGGGTACCCGCACCTGCGCGAGCACAGCGTCCACAACAAGATCTACCAGGGTCTGCTTGTCGCGGACGTGGTGATAGAGCGCCATCGGGGTGGTGCCGAAATGGCCGGCGACGGTCCGCATGGTCAGGCCGTCCAGGCCGAGCTCCCGAGCGAGATCCAACGCCACCGACACGATCTCGTCGAGGCCGAGCGCGGGCAGCCGCTCGCGGGGTTCTGTCGGCGTCATCGCCACTACACCTCCAGCTCCCCGCCGGGACGATTGATCCCAGTTCACCAGGACGACCTCGCGAGAACTACCCGAAGACGGCGTCCTCGTCACGAATCATCCTGGGAGTCTAGAAGACCACGCCCCCGTCGAGCCGCAGGGTCGTCGCGTTGACGAAGTCCGCATCCGGCCCGGCCAGGAAGGCGACCGCGGCAGCGACGGTCATCCCCCCAGTGCGCGAAACGGGTGCCGCCGCCGACCGGGGACACATAGTGTCGGCGTGCGCCGACCCGCCACCAGAAGAAAGATCAACATGCAACTCTTGGATCTCACCGCGGATGAGCTGCTGAGCACCACCCGCAGCGTGCGCAGACGGCTCGATCTGGAACGGCCCGTCGAGCCGGAGGTGATCGACGAGTGCCTGCGGATCGCTCTGCAGGCACCGACCGGGTCCAATGCGCAGAACTGGCACTGGGTGGTGGTCACCGATCAGGGCCTGCGGACCGCCATCGCCGAGTACTACCGCACATCGTTCACGGCCTACATCACGACGTCCCAGCGAGCGATCGCCACGATCGCCGATCCCGACCGTCAGGCATCCCAGCTACGGGTGGCCTCCTCCGCCCAGTACCTCGCCGACAACCTCCACCGGGTACCGGTCTTCGTGCTCGGCTGCCTGGAGGGTGACCCGCAGGGGTACCCGGCATGGCAACTGCCGGCATACTGGGGCTCGCTGCTGCCAGCCGCCTGGAGCTTCATGCTGGCCGCGCGCGCCCGCGGCCTGGGGACGTCCCTGACCACGGTGCACCTGCGTTACGCCGCCGAGGTCGGCGAACTGCTCGGCATCCCGGCGAACGTGAGCCAGGGTGTACTCATACCGGTCGCCTACACTGTGGGCACCGACTTCAAGCCCGCACCGAGGCCGCCGCTGGAGACGGTCGTCCACCGCGACCGGTGGTAGGCGGCCGGGAGCAGACGGGACCGCCGGTCCGCCGGTCGGCGGTTGTCGGGGAGCGGTCCAGGGAACAAGCCATCGGGTGTGGTCTGGTCACTCGCCGTTGACGCACCAGGGGATCCCTGCCGCCGCTCCCCTCAAGCCGCGCGCGGCCGGCAGTCCGGAGATGGTCGACGATGACGACCGTTCGGCGCGACAGCTCCGACCAGAATGTCAGCGTTCACAAACAGACGACCCCGACCGACCCGCCGGCGAACGATCCGCTGGCCCCGCTGCGGGACCCCCGTTACCTCGGATTGCTCGCTCTCGCCGGGATCCTCGGCGTACCGATCTCGGCCGTGGCATACGGCTTCCTCAAACTGGTCTCCACCACCCAGGAGTGGATCTTCACAGACCTTCCTGTCACGCTGGGCTTTCGTGCGCAGCCACTGTGGTGGCCGGTACCCACGCTCGCGGTGGCGGGCATCCTGGTCGCGCTTGCCATCCGATACCTGCCCGGAACGGGCGGTGCGTCACCAGCCGACGGATTCACAACACATGGCGCACCCGCACCCGCTGAACTGCCGGGCATCGCGATCGCCGCGCTGGCGACCCTGTGCTTCGGCGCGGTGCTCGGGCCTGAAGCGCCGCTCATCGCGATCGGTGGCGGCCTGGCAGCGTATGCGGTGCGGCTGGCCAGACGCGACCCGCCCGCACGAGTCAGCGCGGTGCTGGCCGCGGCCGGCGGCTTCGCGGCCATCAGCACCCTGTTGGGCTCGCCGCTGATCGCGGCCTTCCTGCTGATGGAAGCGGTGGGGCTGGCCGGAGCGACGCTCGAGCTGGTACTGCTGCCCGGTCTGCTCGCCGCCGGGATCGGCAGCCTGATCTTCATTGGCCTGGGTTCCTGGACCGGCTTCGGAACCTTCTCACTGGCGATTCCCAACCTTCCCCCGGTCGGCCAACCGAACGTCGCCGAATTCGGGTGGGCACTGGTCATCGGGGTCGCCGCAGCTCTGATCGGATCGGCCATCCGACTGCTCGGCCTGCGGCTGCGGTCCCCGGTGGAACGGCGCCTGCTGTGGGCGACCCCGCTGGTGGGCCTGATCATCGCCGGTCTGGCGATCGCGTATGCGCAGGGCAGCGGGCGGGACACCGCCGAGGTGCTGTTCTCGGGGCAGGACGCGCTGGGACCGCTCATCGCCCACGGCGCGGGCTACTCGCTGGGAGCGCTGCTGCTGCTCCTGGTCTGCAAGGGCCTCGCCTACGGCGCGTCGTTGAGCAGCTTTCGGGGCGGACCCGTCTTCCCGGCGATGTTCCTGGGCGCGGTGGGCGGCATCGCCATGTCTCACCTGCCCGGCCTGCCGCTGGTGGCGGGTGCGGCCATGGGCATCGGGGCGATGAGCGCGGCGATGCTCAGGCTTCCGATGACCTCGGTCCTGATGGCCACCCTGCTGCTGCTGACCGACGGCCTGGCCACCATGCCGTTGGTCATCGTGGCGGTGGCGGTGGCGTATGTGACGACCGTGCGGCTGACCCCGGCGCGGGTCGGTTCGACATGATAGCCCGCTTGCGGAAAATCAGTTATCTTATCTATCACTTCAGGGCACGAGTGCCCGACACGTGGGATGGACGGTACGGCCCGACATCGGAGGCACTGCATGGCATCGGAGTTCGGTGGGCGGGTCGCCCTGGTGACGGCGGCGGCGGGACAGGGCATCGGCCAGGCGACGGCCAGGCGACTCGCCGCCGGTGGCGCCCGGGTCGTCGTCACCGACATCCACGAGCGACGGACCCACGCGGTCACCGCCGCGATCGCCGCCGACTATCCGGACACCACCGTGGTCGGATACCCGATGGACGCCGGTGACCGTGACCAGATCGACAAGGTCGTCACCGAGGTGACGGGCACCCTCGGCCCGGTGCAGATCCTGGTCAACAACGCCGCCGTGAACGTGCTCGGCGGCATCTTCGACTACGATCCGGCCGCCTGGGACCGCGTCCTGCAAGTGAATCTGACCGGCCCCTGGTACCTGTGCCGGGTGACCATGCCGCTGATGCGCGAGGCCGGCGGCGGCGTCATCGTCAACATCGGCAGCTATGCCCCGGACGTCGGCGGCAACGGCATCGAGTCACCGTACGCGGTCACCAAGGGCGGTCTCAACGTGCTCACCCGCAGTTGCGCGCACGAGGGCGGCCCGCACGGCATCCGGGCGGTCACGGTATCGATGGGCCTGGTAAAGGGGACCAAGTTCGTCGACGACCATCCCGAGCTGGCAGACATCCCCGGCGCTCTGGGAGTGCTCGCGGACCTCACGACCGCGGACGAGATCGCCGAGACGGTGGCCTTCCTCGCCTCCGACCGCGCCCGCCACATCACCGGCGAGATCGTCAATGTGTCCGGCGGCGCCTACATGCGCACCTGACCGGGACACAGGGCGTAGCCAGCCGCCCGTCATGGCCAGATCAACTGGCCGACGGTGCCAGTGCCGCGTGCGTACCAGTGCGAGCACTCCAGTGACACGTGCAGAAGTTCGTTTCCTCCCCGGCGTGAACGCCGGGGTTTCCACGGAGGATCATGATGACGCTGCAGACAGCGGAAGCCTCATCGCTCGAGACCGTCGACGCGGCCGTCGACCGCCTGCTCGCCGAGTACCCGCCGGCGTCCACGCCGCCGGCGGAGTTCCTGGGTGCGCAGTACGACGCGGGCCTGGCCTGGGTCTCGTTCCCGGTCGGCCTGGGCGGCCTGGGCCTCGGCGTCGGCCTGCAGAAACACATCACCGCCCGGATCACCGCCGCCGGCGGCCCCAGCGGCTTCTTCCGCAACCCGCTGGGATACGGGATGGGCGGACCAACCGTGCTGGCGCACGGAACGGACGAGCAGCAGCAACGGTATCTGCGCCCGCTGTTCACCGGCGAGGAAGTCTGGTGCCAGCTGTTCAGCGAGCCCAACGCAGGCTCGGACCTGGCCTCGCTGGCCACCGTCGCCGTCCCCGACGGGGATGGCTGGGTGATCAACGGGCAGAAGGTGTGGACCTCCTGGGGGCACGTCGCGCGCTGGGGCATGCTGGTCGTCCGTACCGACCCGTCGGTCATCAAACACCGCGGCCTGACCTTCTTCCTGTGCGACATGACAGCCCCCGGTGTCGAGGTGCGGCCGCTGCGGCAGATGACCGGCGACGCCGAGTTCAACGAGGTCTACCTCACCGACGTCCGGCTCTCGGATGCAACGCGCATCGGTGCGGTCGGCCAGGGTTGGGGGGTGGCGCTGACCACGCTCAACAACGAGCGCTACATGCTCAGCGACGGGCTCTCGGCGCGGCCGGCGATCGATGCGGCGATCCGACTGTGGCGGGAGCGGGCCGACACATCCTCGGCGCAGGCGCAGGTGCTGCGTGACCGGCTGCTCGACCTGTGGGTGCAGATCGAGGTCACCCGGCTCACCGTCCTGCGCAGCGACACCGACCGCGAACGCGGCGGGACCGGCCCGCAGGGCGCCGTCGCGAAGCTCGCCACAGCACAGTTGAACAAGCAGGCGACCGACCTCTGCGTGGACCTGCTCGGCGCGGCAGGCATGATCTACGGTTCCTACGACACCCGCGAATTCAACATCGAGGACGCCGCCGACCAGGGCAGCCCGGTCCGCGCCTTCCTGCGCGCCCGCGCCAACACGATCGAAGGCGGCACCTCGGAGATCCTGCGTACCACCCTCGGCGAGCGGGTGCTCGGGCTGCCCGGAGACATCCGGGTCGACAAGAGCCTGCCCTGGAGCGAGGTTCGCCGTTCGTGACCGGATCGGCGGATGGTCCGGATGGCGGATGGCCCGGATGTCGGATGTCGGATGTTCGAAACTCCGACATCCGACACCCGGGTTTCTCAGTCGGGATGGGCGAACTCACCCGGCGCCAGCACCGAACCGCCGTCCACATCGATCACCTGGCCGGTGACCCAGGATGCGTCTGCGGACAGCAGGAACGCGACGACCGAGGCTATGTCCTCCGGTTCACCGAGCCGACGCAGCGGGACCACCCCCGACTGAATGTCCTCCTTGCCCTCCCAGACGAACCGCGAGCCGTCGGTCTTCACCAGGCCGGGGGCGATCGCGTTCACCCGGATGCCTTCCGGGCCGAGATCGAGCGCCAGATCGCGGGTGAGCGCCTCCAGCGCGGCCTTGCCCGCGGTGTACACGGCGGCGTAGGGGACGAGCTTGCGGATGCTGATGGCGGACACGTTGACGACCGCTCCGCCACCGTCCGCCAGGCCCGCCTTCATCGCCTCCTGGATCATCCCGACCGTGATCCAGGAGTTACCGACGACATCACGGGCGAAGCTGTCGCGATCGGCCAGGTGCGGGCGGCCCAGGTAGGTGCTCAACCCCAGGTTGTTCACCAGGAAGTCGATCCGGCCGAACGTCTGGGTGGCAGCGGCGACCAGCAGCGCGGCCGATTGCGGCTCGGCGGCGTCCGCGACGACCGCGTCCACGCTCAACCCGGCGGCCTCGAACTCCGTGCGGGCACTCTCAAGATCATTTTTGTTACGGGCGTTGAGGACGACACCGGCGCCTTCCGTCGCCAACCGCCAGGCGATCGCCCGCCCGATCCCCCGTGATGACCCGGTGACGATTGCCACCCGTCCGCTGAAACGTCCAGCCACAGCCGTTCCCCCGCTCCCCCGAGTCCGTTGTGTACGCGGGACTTTACGGCAACATCCACTTGACAAACGAGCAATGAAATAATATCACTAATTTTAAGAATTAATGCAGTCTCCGAGGGCGGTCGGCCAGCCCTGAAGGGCACTCCCGCCGACGGGACACGGGCAGGAATGAGGAGTCGGCATGGATAAGATCTGGGTGAACTCGGGAGATTCGCACCTGTTGGAGCCGGCCGACCTGTGGACGTCGAGGCTGCCGGCGCACCTGGCGGACCGCGCTCCACGTAGCGAGCGGGGCGACCGGCACGAGACCATCTACGTCGACAACGTGATTCAGCGGCGGGCGCTCAACGACTTCCTGGACTCCTTCCGTCCCCCGGGCGCCTACGACCTCACGCTCCGGCTTCAGGACATGGACGCCGAAGGCATCTGGGGGCAGCTCGTCTTCCCGTCGATGGGCTTTTGGACCGTGCTGATCACCGACCGTGAGCTCGCCGCCGCGTCCGTGCGGGCGTACAACGACTGGTGCCGCGAAGAGATCATGAATGGTTCACCGCGCATCGTCGGCGCAGCCATCCTGTCGATGGCCTCGATTGAAGACGCCGTGGCCGAGATCGAGCGGGTCGCCGGGATGGGCTTCCAGTGTGTGTTCCTGCCCACCGTGGTCGCCGACGGGAAGGAATACGCCCAGGACCACTGGGAACCGGTGTGGGCGGCCGCCGAAGCGGCGAACCTCACGATCGCCTTCCACATCGGCACGGGCTCGGACGCCAAGGCGTTCCGCGGCCCCGGAGCGGCTGTCATCAACTACGTCGAGACGACGTTCCCGGGCATGCGGGTCGTCACCCACCTGGTCGCCGCCGGCGTGCTCGACCGCCACCCGCGGCTGCGGATCCTGATCGCCGAGGGTGGGGCGTCATGGGTGCCGGCCCTCGCCGACCGGATGGACGAGGGCTACCGCCAACACGGCAACTGGGCGCTGCCCAAGCTCTCGGCGCTGCCGAGCGAACTGATCTACCGGCAGGTCTACACCTCCTTCCAGCACGACGTGAGCGCCGTCCCCGCGGTGACCGCGATGGGCTACCGCAACGTCATGTGGGGTGACGACTACCCCCACCTCGAAGGCACCTACGGCCACACCCAGAAGACGCTGCGCGAGCTGTTCCAGGACGTTCCGGACGAGGTGCGCCACACCATCACCCTGGACACCTTCCGCAAGCTGTTCACCGTGCCGGACCGGGTCGAGGCCTGAGGAACACACCCGACTTCGGGCACCTGAGCACCTGAGCACCTGAGCAACGAGGAGAACCCCTGACTGCGGCGCTGCAGTCAGGGGTTCTCCTCGTTCGACGCCTGGCCGCGAGGTCAGACGCCTGCCTGGGCCAGCGGTGCACCGGACAGGTAGGACTGGGTGATGTCGTCCAGGCGTCCACGCAGGTCCTGCGCGGTGCCGCTGAGAACGATCCGGCCACGGCTCATCACATAGGCCCGGTCTGCGAACTCAAGAGCCTTCGCGATGTGCTGCTCGACGAGGAGGACCCCCACGCCGCCGTCCGCGGCGTCGCGGACGGCGCGCAGCAACCGCGTGACGACCAGCGGCGCCAACCCGAGCGAGAGCTCGTCGGCCAACAACAGACTCGGGCGGCGACCCAGCGCCCGGGCCAGGGCCAACATCTGCTGCTGACCGCCGGACAGCAGCCCCACCCGGGTCTTGCGGAACGCCTCAAGCTCCGGGAACAGCTCGAGTGCGAGCGCCGGGTCGCTCCCGCTGACCCGCAGGTTCTCATCGACGTTCAAGCTCATGAACACCGACCGTTCCTCGGTGACAAGACCGAGGCCCGCGCGTGCGCGGCGGTACAGCGGAGCCTTCGTCACCTGCCCGCCGACCCTGACCTCCCCGCCTAGGAGCGGTAGCTCACCACACAGCGTGAGCAGTGTAGTGGTCTTGCCCGCGCCGTTAGGGCCGAGCAATGCGACAACCTCTCCCGGCTCCACGTGCAGGTCGAGGTCGCGCACGACCGCGAGCGAACCGTAACCGGCAGCCAGTCCTATCGCTTCGATCAACGCTGTCATCGTGTGCTCCTCAGCCGGACCTCGAGCGGCGCGCTCATCGAACTTTCGCGATCATACTTTTTCGGATGGAACCAGCTCGTCGGCTCCATCCGGCTCCGCCGAACCGGCCGACTCGGCGGGCTGCTCCGGCTGCTCCGGCTGCTCCGCCGAACCGGCCGACTCGGCGGGCTGCTCCGGCTGCTCCGCCGAACCGGCCGACTCGGCGGGCTGCTCCGGCTGCTCCGGCTGCTCCGACGGCACGGGCACCGCCGGAGCCGGACCGGCTGACGCGCCGCCAGACTCCTCACCGGTCGCGTCCTCACCGAGATAGGCACGGATTACATCGGGATTGGTCCGGATCTCGCCAGGGAGCCCTTCGGCGATCTTCTGGCCGAAGTCGAGTACCGCGATGCGGTCACAGATGCCGAGGACCAGCGGAATGTCGTGCTCGATCAACAGCACGGCGGTGTTGCGCCGCTCGGCGATCCCCCGGATGACCGTCCCGATCTCGGCACTCTCATGGGAGTCCAAGCCCGCGGCCGGCTCGTCGAGGAAGAGCACGCTCGGATCAGCGAGCAGGGCCCGGGCCACACCGACGAGTCGCGCCCGGCCGTGCGGCAGCTCCGCGGGCATGCTGTCAAGCAGATCCGCCAGCCCGAACTCCTCGACGACCTCGTCCATGAGTGCGGACGGACGCTGCCGCCCGGGGCGGATGAGGTCGGTGAGGTAGTACCTCGTCTTCTGGACATCCGCCGCGGCGAGCAGGTTCTCCCGGACGGTCATGTCCGGGAACAGCTCGACCGCCTGGAACGACCGGGCGAGGCCGGCCCGTGCCCGGCGCACCGGGGACCACCTGGCGATGGAGTTCCCGTCCAGCAGCACCTCTCCCGATGTCGGCGGGGTGAAGCCGGTGACGATGTCGAGCAGTGTCGTCTTGCCCGCGCCGTTGGGGCCGATCAGGCCCAACACCGTGCCCGGTTCGACGCGCAGGTTGACGTCCTTGAGCGCCTGCACCCCGCCGAAACGGACGCTGAGGTTACGTACCTCGAGCACGGCGGGCTCCCGGCGGCGGCCGGACGACATCCTGGTGGCGGTAGCCGGTGCGGTGACGGTTGCGGTGGCCGGTGCGGTGACGGTTGCGGTAGCCGGTGCGGTGGCGGTAGCCGGTGCGGTGGCGGTAGCCGGTGCGGTGACGGTAGCCGGTGCCGACTTGCTGCCGCGCAACCGTGCGACGAGTGCCCGATAACCGTCGGAGTTGATCTTTGCGACCCCGTCCGGAGCCTGGAAGAGCGTCAGGATCACGCCAGCGCCCGCGATGAGGGGCAGCCAGCCGCTGATGTCACCGAGAGAATCAACGATCTTCGCCACAGCACCACCAGCAATCATGGTGCCGCCCGCCAGGCTACCCGACGCCCAGCCGATTCCGCCGATCACCGCGTACATGACGACGTTGATGGACCCGAACACGTCGAACTGCGTGAAGACCACGGTCGGGCTACGGAACCCGGTGAGGATCCCGCCGATCGCGGCGATCGCGGCGGCCAGGCCGAACGCGTAGAGCTTGGCCCCGTACACCCCGATACCGATCGATGCCGCGGCCCGCTCGTTACTGCGGATCGCCAGCAACCGGCGCCCGGTGCGGCCACGGCGGACGTTGGCCACCAGGAGCCCGAGCAGCACCAGCATGATCAGGATGAGGGTCGCGTAGCGACGCGGGTAACTGATCGGATCAAGATCGATTCCGAACACGGACGGCGACCCGACGTTCGTCCCGTCGAGCCCGCCGGTGAGCTCACCGTTGTTCAGGATCATGTTCTGGATCACCAACGCCAGGCCGAGCGTGGCGACCGCGAGGTTGACACCGCGGGTGCGCAACGCGGGGAGCGCCACCACGAGCCCGGCCGGGATCGCGACGAGGATGCCGACGAGTGCCGCCAGCCAGAACGGCCACCCCGATGTGGCGACCAGCCGGGCGGCGACCCAGGCGCCGAACCCGGCCAGTGCCCACTGGCTCAGCGACAGCTGCCCGGCGTAACCGGTGACGACCACGACGGACAGCACGAGCACCGCCGCGATGAGGGTCGTCGCGAGCGAGTCGACCCAGTCGGCGGGCACCGTCCAGACGAGCACCGCGCCCACCGCGATCGCCGGCAGCAGGAACAGCAGGTTCACCCGTCCCGGGCCGGGCAGCGGCAGGCGCACGGGAAGGTCGCCGCGAGCGGGTCGGGCGCGGCCACCGAGGGTGAGGATGACGACGATCAGCAGGAACGGCACCGAGTCCGCGAGCCCGGTGACCTGGGCGTAGCGTCCGACCTCCGCCTGCGCGACGCCGAGCACCATGGCGCCGGCGATCGTGAGCAGGAAGGACGAGAAGCCGCCGACCAGCGCCGCGGCGAGTGCCGGTACGACAAGCAGGGTGAGCGAACCCGCGGACAGTCCGGTGATCGGCGCAAGGAAGATCGCCGCGGTCGCGTACAGGGCGCCGCCGACGCTCCAGTTCACCAGTTCGATCATGGATGTCGACCATCCGGAGGCCGCCGCGGTGCGCCGGTTCTCCGCCACCGCCGTGGTCGCGAGACCGAACCGGGTCCGCGAATAGATCAGCCACAGGACGATCGCAAGAATGATCAGCATGCCGATGAGGACGATGCGGTCCTTACCGATGACCAACGAGCCGGTCACGTGCACCGGTTTGGTCGGCAGGATCGATTTCACCAGGTCCTGCGCGGACCCCCAGATGAGCACCACCACGCCCTCGACGAACGACAGGACGCCGAGCGTGGCGATGAGCTTGACCAGCGCGGAGGCCTTGCGCAGCGGAACCATGACTAACAGGTGGGTGGCGCCGCCCAGCGCCGCGCCGAACGCGATGCTCACAACCAGCGCGATGATCCAGTTCACCTGATGGGTGTCGCGCAGGTCGTAGAAGACGAAGGCGGCGAACCCGCCCGTCACACCGCTGGCGAAGTTCAGTACTCCGGAGGCTCGGAAGACCAACACGATCCCGAGCGCGGCCAGCGCGTACAAGCTGCCCGTGCCGAGACCCAGCAGGGCAAAGCGGAGGAATTCCACGTCGGAGAGCCTTTCTTCCGAGAACGCGGATACACCCGCGCACCCGACCGCGCCTGGAGCGCGATCGGATGCGCGGCCGGCCGCGGGTCAGGAGCTGGTGAGTACGTCGAACGCCGTGTTGTCGAACAGTGGAGTGCGGATACCGTTCTTGATCTCCGAGAAGTAAACCGCCGTGGTGAAGATCCTGTTACCCTCGAACAGAACCTTGATCGATTTAGAGAAGTCGACCTTGGGAAGCGGCGAGAAGTTGATCTCACCCGCGGTGCTCAGGGCGTTGGCGAGGCTCTCGCCGTCGATCGTGGGCAGCTTCTGGGCATACTGGGCCACCAGGTGGACGGTCGCCCACGCGGTCAGGGCACCTTCGCTGCGGGTGTCCGCAGGCACGCCCGCAGCGTCCAGCTCGGCGTTGAACTGCTTGATCGCCGGAATGCTGGTGTCGCCGGCCGGCGGCGTGGAACCGACGAGGACCAATCCGTTCGCGGCAGCGCCGAGCGTCTTGACCATTTTGTCCTCGATGACGGTCGCGCCGTAGGCGGGCGTGGCCTTGGAACCCGCCTGCGACAGCGCCAGCAGCAGTTTGGTCGCCTGGGTGGTACCCACCACCAGATCGATGCAGTCGGTGGTGCCGCTGGTCAGCGTGGCCGTGGCGGTCGTCAGATCCGAGGCGGTCGGGGCAATCGGCACCGTCTTGTTGATGCTCAGGTTGAACGGCTTGAGACCGATACCGAAGAAGTTGGCCGAGTTGCGGCCGGCGGCGATGTCGACGACCGCGACGGCCGGATCCTTCTTGCCGAGCTTGCCGCAGGCTGTCCCACCGCCGGCGATGTTGACCGCGCCGCTGCCGAACGGGAAGGAGTACGGACTTTTCAGTTCGGAAGCGCTGCTTGGCACCTCGCCGATCGACGGGATCTTCGCCTTCTCCAGGATCGGCATGTACCTGTCGCCGGTGCTGCTGTTGGCCGTGACGAACAGGTACTTACCCTGGGCCGCCTTGGTCGCGCAGTCGGCGCCCTTGTTCGGGTCGAACTGGTCGTCACAGACAGTGACTTCCAGTGGTCGGCCCTTGATACCGCCGGCCTTGTTGACCGCCGCAGCGGCAGCCTGCACGGCTGCCGGCAATCCCGGGTAGGTGTCGGACGGGCCCGACATCGCCTGGATCGACATGATCTTTATAGGCTCACCCGAAAGCGTGGTTGCGGACCCCGTTCCGCTACCCGCGCTGTCCGATGTGGAACTACCACACGCGACGAGCGCGAGAGCGCCAACGAGCGCTACCGCAAGGGGCGCCTTCGTAGGGACTTTCATGATCCTCCTTGAGAGTGGCAGCTGAAGTCACCAACCGTAGCCATCTGAATCGCTTAATCGGATAGATATTTCAGCAGTCCGCGAAGTGTGACCTTTGACACCCATCACGTCAACCCCCCAGATTCGCCTCACATCCACCGACCCGGATCCACCAGCGGCCCGTTGGCCAAGCAACGCCTTTTCGGTATATTTCGATGACTGTTTACCAGGTGATCTCCACTGGCGTCGCCCGCACCTGCACCCAGACGTCGGGCACCCGGCTCGACCCCACATGATCAACACCGAC